>JBBRBX010000002.1:0-118010 GCA_038205395.1 Caldilineales bacterium | reverse complement strand
CCGTATCGCCGCGTAAGGAAACCAGCCCTGCACGCAGCGCCAGCAGCTCTGCGCGCAGGCCGGCTTGCACGGGGCTGCTGCGGGCATCGTTTTCCACTGTACTGTCACCGGCCATAGAGACTTCTACATTGTGCAGATAGCGGTCGATCTCCCCCAACTGCCCGCGCAGCAGCAGGGACCAGGCAAAGGCCAGGTTGGCTTGCGGGCCGGCGCTGCGCCATGCCTCCGGCAGTTGCTGCAGCCAGCCGGCCACACTCGCTGCATAGCCTTGCAGCACCAGCGGGCGCGCGTGCTGCTCCAGCAGGGCCACGACATAAGAATAATCGGCTGCGGCCAGCGCATAGTCGATGGCGTCAGCCGGCAAATCCTGCGCTGCGCACCACTGCGCCGCCTGCCGCAGCAGCCCAGGCACCGCCTGCGGCCGGCGGCTTTGCAGTTGGCTGCGCAGGAGTTCGCCGAAAAGATGATGATAGCGAAACCAACGATGCTCTGCATCCAGCGCCACCACAAAAGCGTTGGCGGTATAGAGTTGTTCCAGTAGATCGCTGCTGTCTGTGCGCCCGGTGACGGCATCGCATAAGGGGCCGTGCAAGCGATTGAGCACGGAAGTTTGCAGCAGAAAGGTTTGCATCTCCGGCGGCTGCCGGCGCAGTACTTCTTCGGTCAAATAGCTGAGGATAAAGTGGTGGCTGCTGGAGAGACCGTCGATCAAGACGGCAGGATCGTCGCTTTGCTGCAGCGAGAGCGCCGCCAACTGCAGCCCTGCCACCCAACCCTCGATGCGCACGTCCAGTTCTTGGATTTGCACCGGCGTCAGCGCCAGCCCCATCACTTGGTTAAGAAAAGCGGCGGCTTCTTCCAAGCTGAAACGCAGATCTTGCGCGCGCACTTCAACCAGATGGCCGCTGCCGCGCAAGCGTGCCAGCGGCAGCGGCGGATCTTCACGGGTGATCAGCAGCAGATGCAACTGGGGCGGCTGATGGGCAACCAGCGTGCGCAGCGTTTCCTCGACCTGCGGATTGTCGATCAGGTGCAGGTCGTCCAGCACCAGCAGCAGCTCAGTGGGCGAGGCGGCCAGATCGTTGATCAGGTCAGTAATCGCCGCCTCAATAGGCGGCTGCGCAGCGGCGGGCAGCGCGCACAAAGCCTGGCCGACGGCTGCATTCGCAGACTGCAGGGCGGCGGCCAGGTAGCGCACAAAGCGGGCTGGGTCGTTGTCTGCGGCATCCAGCGACAGCCAGGCCACTGCCATCGACTGCCCACTCGCCCAACTGCTGACCAGCGTCGTCTTGCCGAAACCGGCGGGGGCAGAGACCAGCGTCAGCGGATGTGCAAGTGCTTGATCCAGCCGCTGCGCCAACTGTGGCCGCAGCACCAGCGACTGACGAGGGCGCGGGACAAACAGCTTGGTGGCCAACAGCGGGCTTGGTGAGTGCGGCATGGGTTAAATTGTAGCGGCGCAAACCCACCAAGTCAATGCCAAGCAAGCGTCGACCCCAGCCAGGTTACTCTGCGCTTACCCTTCCTTCTTGTTGTACAACTCGATCTGCCAGCGCCATTCTGAATGGTCGGGCGCGTGCCACCAGCGGCGCAGTGTGCCGACCTCACCACCGCAGAGCAGCACCAGCAGCCCCAACTCCTGCTCGCCAGGCCAGATGTCTTCCCGCTCGATTTTGTCGCCATGCCGCGTGAGACGTGTGATGGGCGTATCGTCTGTCGCCTCCAGCTCTTTGCCTTGCGCTACCAGCGCGTCCCCGTCATAGACCTTTACTTCCAGCACTTTGGGTGCGGCGTGCACCAGCATCACTTCGGTCCCATCAATACGGCCACGCCCAAAGGCGATGCCTGTTGCGCCCGCCTGCGGATACCATACATCCCACACCTGCAATGTTTTTTGTGCCATGATTTGCTCCTTGCTGTGATGCACTGTTGGTCTTGCCTGGTTTCTCTTGCCTGTCCTTTAACTGACGCTGGCAGTGGCTGACGCGTTCCTTGCGCTGTCGGAATTGACCGGCTGTACCTGTCCTCGAAACGTTGCACAATCCCTTGCTCTTGGCTACAATAACTCTGTCAGGCGCCTGCCCCGACTTTTTCTCATGCCTTCCGTCGCCGGCCCACCCTAGCCTGATAAGGACAGCCTGTTATGCACATTCGCGCCCTGAAGGGCCTCACCTTTGATGATGTGCTGCTTGTACCCAAGCGCTCCTCCATCGGCTCACGCCGTGACGTAGACACCGCCACCTGCCTTACTGCGTCCATCGCCCTCAATATTCCCATTCTCAGCGCCAATATGGACACCGTCACCGAGGCGGCGATGGCCATTGCCATGGCGCAAAGCGGCGGCATGGGGGTGATTCACCGCTTTATGACGGTAGAACAGCAGGTGCTCCAGGTGCGCAAGGTGAAACGTGCACAAGGCTTTATGGTGGAGAACCCCTATACGATTACCCACAGCGCAACCATTGTCGAGGCTGAAAAGCTGATGGAACTGCATGATGTGGGGGGCTTGATTGTCATCAACGGCGACAATCGCTTAGTCGGCCTGGTGACACGGCGGGATATCCTATTGGCGCCGGAAGATTTGCATACGGTGGCAGAGGTGATGACGCCGGCGGACAAAGTCGTGAGCGTTGGCCCTGCGGTTACATCGGGCGAAGCGCGCTCTATTCTTTACCAGCACCGCTTGGAGAAGCTGCCCGTCGTGGGCCGTCAAGGCAACGTGTTGGGACTCATCACCTCGCGCGACGTCGCCAAGTCCGGCCATTCCTCGCGCGCAGCAGTAGACGGTAAGGGTCGCCTGCGGGTAGGCGCTGCGATTGGTGTGCAAGCGCATGATTTTGAACGCGCCGAAGCTTTGGTCGAAGCCGGCGCCGACGCATTGGTGCTGGATATCGCACATGGCCACGCTGACCACTGCATCAACATGGTGAAACTGCTGCGCCGCCGGCTGCCCAAAGTGCAGATTGTGGCCGGCAATGTCGCCACGCGTGATGGCGCGCGTGAACTAGCCGAGGTGGGGGCAGACGCGATCAAAGTTGGCATTGGCCCCGGCTCGATCTGCACCACGCGTCTTGTCACCGGCTTTGGTGTGCCGCAGTTGACCGCCATCATGGACAGTGTGGCCGGCATCCAGGATGCGGGGCTGGAGATTCCCGTTGTGGCCGATGGCGGCATCAAAACGTCGGGAGACATGGTCAAAGCTTTGGCGGCCGGGGCCAGTACCGTGATGATCGGCAGCCTTTTTGCCGGCTGCGAGGAAGCGCCCGGTGCGCCGGTTGTACGCGACGGCAAGAAAGTCAAGGTTGTGCGCGGCATGGCCTCTTTGGGGGCGGCAATGGGCCGGCGCGCTGCCGAAAAACCGGAAGACGAGAGCGCCGAGGACCAGGAAGATTGGGACAAGGTGGTGCCGGAAGGCGTCGAGGCAGTGGTGCCTTACCGCGGTGAGGTCAGCGAGATTCTCTACCAACTGGTGGGTGGCCTGCGCTCCGGCCTCTCCTACGGCGGCGCACAGACCATTAGCGAGCTGCAGCAAAAAGCGGAATTTATCGAGATTACGGCGGCTGGGGTGCGTGAGAGCAGGTCGCACGATGTGGATAAGTTGTAGATGGTTGATACCTCGTCCGGCGGTAAGGTTTTGCATTTCCATCTGATTGACGCATACTGAAGATGAATACCGCGGCAAAGAAATCGTTATCCTTTATTTCGCATCCTTTATTTCGCATCCTTTATTTCTGAGGTAGTGTGTGAGCGATTGTATCCCATTGGTTGTGCACATGAGTCACGAAGCCGGTATTCAGGTGGGTGGCGCCGGCGCTGTATTGGCTGGCCTGCTCAGCACACAAGCCTATTGGGAGGGTGTGGCGCGGACGCTGGTGGTCGGCCCGCTGGATGCTGCCGATGGCGTGGCGATGGAACGATTGACTGACCCTGCCAATGGCATTCAAATCGCCTACAGCAGCCTGCATGGTATTTATCAGGGTGTGCAGGAGGAGCAGCGTGCGGCGCTGCAGCAGGTCGAGCAGCAGTACGGTGTGACGCTGCTTTACGGCACGCGCCGTTTTGGTGGGTTTGCTTGCGAACTGCTCCTGGCCGATGCAGCACATGCGCAGCGCGAAGAAGCCAATCAGTTTAAGTTTGCCTGTTGGGAGCGCTTTGGTCTCGACAGCGCACGTCAAGAAGGCAGCGCCGAGTATAGCCTTTATATGGCGCTGGCTCGCCCTTTGCTGGCGGCCATCGGCGCGATTGGCGCGGGGTTGGCAAGCGGCGCTAAGTATCTGATCGGCCATGAGTGGTTGTCTATCCCACTGCTGCTTGCCGCTGCAATCGACCAGCCCGGCCAGTGGCGCACGATCTTTTATGCCCATGAAACCGCCACCGCGCGCCGGCTTGTCGAAGAACGGCCGGGCCACGACACTTCGTTTTACAATGCGCTTGATAAGGCGCGCGAGTGGAACCTCAGCTTGGAGTCCGTCTTCGGCAACCAGGACCATGACTACCGCAACCCGTTGATCCGGCTGGCCACTCGCTGCGACGCCATTTTGGCAGTCAGCGATGTGGTCGTGGATGAATTGCGCTTTCTCGGCGGCCGCTTTGCCAACGCCAACATTGAAGTGGTGTACAACGGTAGCAGCGCCGAACAGATCACGCTGGAAGACAAGTTGGTGTCTAAGGCGCGTCTGCAGCAGTACGCTGAACGCCTGCTGGGTTACCGCCCTGACTATGTGTTGACCCATGTTTCGCGTCTTGTTCTCTCCAAAGCCTTCTGGCGCGACCTGCGTCTGCTGGAGCATCTAGAGAAGGGGTTGCGCAAGCGCGGGCAGAGTGCAGTATTGTTTGTCCTTGCCACCAGCCTGCCCGCCGGGCGACGCCCGCAGTGGGTCTATGCCTGGGAGGAACAGTATGGCTGGCCGGTGGCGCACCGCGACGACAACGGCGATCTGGCGGGGCTGGAACGGACTTTTTATTACGACAGCTTGGAACCGTTTAACACATCGGCAAGCGAGCGTGGCAGCAGCGTGCGTGCTGTCCTGGTCAACCAGTATGGCTGGAGTCGTGAGCGCTGTGGTGTACGTATGCCGGCGGATATGACTTTTGCCGATATCCGCCGTGGCAGCGACGTCGAACTAGGCCAGAGCATCTATGAGCCGTTTGGCATCGCGCAGGTGGAGGCTATGACCTATGGCGCGCTCACCTGTGTATCAAGCATGTGCGGCTGCATCGGCTTTGCGGCGCGTTCAGCCGGTGGGCTGGCGCGTTTGCCCAATATGGTGGTGGCCGATTATGTGACGCTGCCGCAAGGGTACTGGCTGGGGAGCCCCTACGATGCGCTGCGCATCGATCGAGGTATTCGCGACTGGATTGAGGGCCGCAACAGCGAGCGAGCAGCCCATATGCTGCTGGCGCGCCTGCCGCAAAACGATGAACAGCGCCAGGCACTTCTAGAGAGCGGCTGCAGCGCCGCACAAATGATGAGTTGGGAAGTGGTGGCGCGTGATTATTTTCTGCCTGCACTGGCACGTGCCGGAACTCAAAGCAGCGAGTAAACCCTGAGGGGGTGTCTGTGAGCGACGAAAAGCGAGTTCAACCCGAGGAACAACTCCCATCTTCGGTGGAAGCTGAACAGCCGGATGGCGGTCAAATGGAACCGGCCTCGGCGTCTGCCACCCTGGGCCGCGACCAAATCGATGCGATTTGTGGTGGCTATCATGCCGCGCCTTTTGATGTGCTTGGGCCACACCCCCTGGTGGAAGGCCTGCAGGATGGGATCGTCGTGCGCGCATTCCGCCCGCTGGACATGCGCGTTGATGTGGTCGATCTCGCAGGCGGCGAGCGCACTGCCATGACAAAGGTTGATCCCGCCGGCCTGTACGAAGTGATTTTTCCGCAGCAGGAGGAATCTTTTGCCTACCGTCTTCTCGTAGCCGATGCCGAGGGCAACGAGTATGAACTTGAAGACCCTTACCGTTTTCGTGATTGGCTGTTGACCGACTACGACATCTATCTCCACGGAGAAGGAAACTTTTTCGACAGCTACACCAAGTTTGGCTCCCACATACGCACGCTGGATGGTGTGCAGGGCGTCAACTTCGCCGTTTGGGCGCCTAATGCCTTGCGCGTCAGCGTTATCGGCGAGTTCAACCTTTGGGATGATCGCGTGCATGTTATGCAGCAGCGTGGACAATCGGGGATATGGGAGATATTCTTGCCCAATCTGCCGCAAGCCATCCACTACAAGTATTCGATCAAATCGCGCTTTATGGGCTACCAAGTTGATAAAGCGGATCCCTACGGCTTTTATGCTGAGCTGCGGCCCACGACCGATTCGCGCGTGTGGGATATTGATCAGTATGTCTGGGGGGATGCCGAGTGGCTGGCGAGCCGGCCGCAGCGGCAGGCATTGGACAAGCCGCTGAATGTCTATGAGGTTCATCTAGGTTCGTGGAAGCGTGTGCCGGAGACGAATGGTTTCCTTAACTACCGCGACCTGGCGCATGATTTAGTTGCTTATGCCCTTGAAATGGGCTTTACGCACATCGAACTGCTGCCCATCACTGAATATCCCTTCGACGGTTCCTGGGGCTATCAGGTGACAGGTTATTATGCCCCTACTAGCCGCTTTGGTACGCCCGACGATTTTATGTATTTTGTCGATCATTGCCATCAAAATGGGATTGGCGTCATCTTGGACTGGGTGCCCGCCCATTTTCCGCGCGATGCGCACGGCCTCGGCTTTTTTGACGGCACCCACGTCTACGAGCATTCCGACCCGCGCCAGGGCGAGCACAAGGACTGGGGCACCAAGATCTTCAATTACGGCCGCAACGAGGTGCGCAACTTCCTGTTGTCCAACGCCGTCTTTTGGTGCAAACAGTATCATCTGGACGGCCTGCGCGTAGATGCAGTGGCTTCCATGCTCTATCTTGACTACAGTCGCAATCCGGGCGAGTGGGTGCCCAACAAATATGGCGGGCGCGAAAATCTGGAAGCGGTCGACTTTCTACGCCGTTTTAATGAACTAATCCACAGCGAAGCGCCCGGCGCCCTGACGATTGCTGAGGAAAGCACTTCCTGGCCAATGGTGACGCGGCCCACCTACATGGGCGGTCTGGGGTTTGACCTCAAGTGGAATATGGGATGGATGCACGACACCCTCGCCTACATGCAGAAAGATCCGATTTACCGCCGCTATCATCAGGGCCAGATCACCTTTAGCCTGATTTATGCTTTTCATGAAAACTTTATCCTGCCTTTCTCGCATGATGAAGTGGTGCACCTCAAACGCTCCATGCTTGATAAAATGCCTGGTGATGTCTGGCAGAAGTACGCCAATTTGCGTGCTCTGTATGGCTATATGTTCGGCCACCCCGGCAAGAAGCTGCTGTTTATGGGCGACGAGTTTGGCCAATGGGCGGAGTGGAGTGAAGCGCGCAGCCTGGATTGGCACCTGCTGGCCGATGAAGATCACCAGCAGTTGCAGCGTTTTGTGGGCGATCTAGGTAAGATGTACCTGGCCGAAGCTGCTCTATATGAAGTCGACAACAGTTGGGAAGGCTTTCAGTGGATCGATTTTGCCGACGCTGATTCGTCGATCATCAGCTTTCTGCGCCGTGCCAAAGACCCCAATGATGTCTTGATCTTTGCCTGCAACCTGACGCCGCAGCCGCATCTGGGCTATCGGATCGGGCTGCCGGTGGACGGCTTCTATGCCGAACTGCTCAACAGTGATTGGGCGAAGTATGGCGGCAGCGGCGTCAACAACGAGGGTGGTGTCGGCGCTGAGGCGCTGTCCTGGCAAAGCTGCCAGTTCTCGGCTCCCATCAATTTACCGCCGTTAGGGGTGGTTGTGCTAAAGCCACAGCGCCGCTAAACTCAGGGCGACGCAAAACCCGGGCGACGCAAAGACCACGCCTATTTGTACAGGTGGCCTGTGAAAGTAACCAACAATGCGCTGATTTTGGTCGTCGAAGACAGCGCCGACCTCAATAGGGCGCTGTGCGACATTTTGGTTTCGTATGGATACCGCGTGCACAGCGCACACGATGGCCATGAAGCCCTTGCCTACCTGCACGGTGTGCAACCGCTAGAGCCGGACGTCATCCTTTGTGACATCATGATGCCGGGGATGGATGGTTACACCCTGCTTCAACACACCCGCACCGATGTCAACCTGCGCGCCCTGCCATTTATTTTTCTTACTGCTCTCGCATCGACCGCTGACCAGCGGCGTGCCAAAGAAATCGGCATTGAAGACTATCTGACCAAGCCGGTCGATATCAGCGACCTGGTGGCGGCGATTGAAAATGCTCTCAAGCGCAGGCGCGTGATGAAGGAAGAGACACAGCGCAAGCTGGATGATCTGCGCAACAGTATCGTCGGTCTCCTCCAGCACGAATTCCGCACCCCGCTGACCTTTGTTTTGGGGTACGCGGAACTGCTGGCCAACACCAACCCCTCCAATCTTAACTGGGATGAGCTGCGTCTGGCGGCGGCGGCGATCCTGGACGGCGGCCAGCGTCTGCGCACGCTGATTGAGAGCTTTCTGCTGTTGGCGGAACTGCAAAATCGCACCCTCAACAGCGGTGAACTGGATCGGCTCGAGGCGATGAGGCTTTGGCGCAATGTAGCTCAGGAAGTCAAGCCGAAAGCTGCCGCTGCCAGACTCAGCCTAGAACTGCTGCCGGCAAGGCGCCCACTCTACATAACAGGAGATGCTCACCTCATCGAAGAGTCTCTGCGCCGGCTGGTGGACAACGCCATTCGCTATCGGCGACCCGAGTCGCGCCTGATCCGTCTGTCCGTAGTAGCGGTCGCTCCCTATGTTGGGCTGCGCATCCAGGATGATGGCCTGGGTATTCGCACCGAGGCGTTGGCGGAACTGCTGCGGCCGTTTGAACAATCAGGCCGTGACCAGCGGACGACGGTAGGTGTGGGACTGGGTTTGGCGCTGATCAACCACATCATGCGTCTGCACGGTGGCCGGCTGCAAATCGAAAGCACCTTTGGCGAAGGCAGCACGTTTACCCTGTGGCTGCCTGCCGCGGCAGAAACGACAGACAGATGATTGCCCCCTATGCTGTTATTGCCGATGACCTCACCGGCGCTGCTGATGCCGGTGTCCAGTTTGTGCGTGCTGGCTTGCGCACGCGCACGCTGACAGCAGCCTGGGGTCTGGACGATCTGCACGGGGTTGAGGTTGTGGCGGCGGCTGCGGACAGCCGTGCGCTGCCGGCGGCGGAGGCTTATGCGCGCACGTACGCAGCTGCTGCGCGCCTGCGGGCGGCCGGCAGCAGCATTGTCTATCAGAAAATCGACTCCACTGTGCGCGGCTCAATTGGCGCACAGGTTGAGGCTGTCATGGATGCCTGCGCCCTGCCTTTGGCTATTGTCTGCCCTGCCTATCCAGCCAATGGGCGCAGCGTTGTACAGGGTGTTGTAACCATCCATAATGTACCTGTGGCGGAAACCGCCATCGCCGCCGACCCACTTGCACCCCTGCACCAAAGCCATTTGCCCACGCTGCTGGCGGCGCAGACGCAGCGACCTGTGCGACAATTGCCGGCAACGGGCGGCAGCAGAGAACAAGCGGAATTGGCGGCCGCGCTTTTGGCCCTGTATGCAAGCGGCGGCGGGTTGGCCGTATGTGACGCCTATGACGATGAACATCTGACGCGTATTATCGCTGCCGGCCACAGTGCGGCACAGACGCTGGCGAAACCACTTTTGCTGGTGGGATCCGCCGGACTGGCGCGCCCGCTGGCGCTGCGTCTGGCAGCCGCCCGTCGGCAGCGCGTTCTGGTTTTATGCGGCTCTCTGCATCCGGTGGCGCGCAAGCAAGTGCATCATCTGGTGGGCCGGCTTAGCGGTGGTGCACATTCCCCTATAGCGGAAGCGGGTGCAGGCCCGGAAGAGTGCGGACCGGAAGAAGTGGAAACTGCTTTCGTCTCTGTGATGGTAACAGCTGCGTGCAGGGAGCCGGCCGCCGCTGCGCCTTCCCCAGCTGCTGCGCTGGGTGAGAAGGCAGCGCACTGGCTGGAGGCGCATACGGCGGCGGGCTTTGTCGTTATTGGCGGTGACACCCTGCAGGCGCTGCTCCACGCACTGCAGGCGCATGGGGTGAATTTGGATGAGGAAATTCTCCCAGGCATGCCGATGGGCCGCATCGCCGGCGGCCCCTGGGCGGGGCTGCCTATTATAAGCAAGGCGGGTGGCTTTGGTGAACCTTCCGCACTGTGCGATGCAGTGCGTTTCCTTTTAGCGGGTACTGAGGAAAGGAAGAACGCAGATGGCAACTGACAACCGGCCCTTGCTGGCGATTACGATTGGAGATGTTGCCGGAATTGGCCCTGAGATTGTAGTCAAGGTGCTGGCGCGGCCGGAAGTGCATCAACTGTGCCGTCCGCTTGTCGTCGGTGATCTGGCAATCATGGAGGAGCATCTGCGCTTTTGGCCGGGAGAAGACAGACCTTCCGTGGCAAATGTGCAGGATGTGGAGGCGTGGGACTGGCCGGATGGTCGGCTGGCTGTACTGCAGCCGGGTGCGCCGCTGCGCCGGCCGGCTGTAGGCCAACTCTCCGCCGAGGCAGGGCGCGGGGCAGTTGAATATGTTCTGGCTGCGGTAGAACTGGCCAAGGCAGGCAAAGTGGCGGGCATTGTCACTGCACCGCTGAACAAAGAGGCCATTCATCTGGCCGGCTACACATATCCCGGCCATACGGAACTGCTGGCGGAACAATTTGGCGTCCAGCACTATTCGCTAGTGCTGTCGGCGCGCGGGCAGTTTGTCTTTCATGTCACCACCCATGTGTCGCTGCGGCAGGCGCTTGATCTGATCACGCCTGAGCGGGTGCTGGGACAGGTGCGGCTGGCTCATCTGCTGGCTGTCGCTCTGGGACGCGGCGATGAGATAATCGCTGTGGCCGGCATCAACCCGCACGCGGGAGAAGGCGGCTTGTTTGGCCGCGAAGAAATTGAAGTGATTGCTCCCGCCCTAGCCATCGCCAAAAGCCAAGGTCTGCCTGTTGTTGGCCCTCTGCCTGCGGATGTTATATTCCCGCGCGCCGCACGTGGCCAGTACTCCTTTGTTATTGCCATGTATCATGACCAGGGACACGCCGTCTTTAAGACACTCTATTTTGATGAGGGCGTCAATGTCACCGTTGGCCTGCCTGTAATCCGCACCTCGGTCGATCATGGTACGGCGTTTGATATTGCCGGCCAGGGGGTGGCTAGTGACGAGAGTCTGCTGGAAGCGATCCGGCTGGCCGCCAGACTGGGACCCTCCTGGAGTATAATTAGCGCTGAGGCTCGACGCACCCTATAAGCAAAGTTCTTTCATTTTCATAGAGAGGATGCACTATGCTCATTTCCTATCGTTCTACATTGCTCGCTCTGCTGGCTGTAGTGGCGCTGGCAGCAGCCGGCTGTACGGCGGTGATGCCCGCCGCGCAGCCGATGGCCGAGGCAACTATGCAGGCTGCACCGCTCCCGATCCCTGAACCAGGCAAAGTTACTGTCGTTGACGTGCGTGCACGCCCTGCGCCGCTGGAGGGAGGCAACGGTGCAGCCTATTTCACCGTGCTCAATGGTCTTGACACTCCCGTGCGTCTGGCTGGCGCCACCGGCCCTATTGCCGCCGCCGTTGAATTGCACGAAACTGTTAACGACAACGGCGTCATGAAAATGGAGCCACACCCGGAAGGGTTTGAAATTCCGGCCGGCGGCGTGCTGGAACTCAAGCCGGGCGGAAAGCATGTGATGCTGCTGGGCTTGACCAAACCGCTGGCTACCGGCGACAGCATTGACCTGACCCTCAACTTTGAAGGCAGTGACGCCATCAGCCTCAGTGTGCCGGTCGTGGAGATGCAAGCTGCGATGCCGGCGGCCACAGAAATGTCCAAGCCCTAACGATTATGCGGCTGTCCACATGATCTTCAGAAGGTAGTCTTGTCCCTGCCGCCACCTGGCGGCAGGTTTTTTTCATCTTTTCCCACTTCACATTGACATTGTTCTGCAGCCTCGTTATACTGTCTTGTTGTAAATGAGATTTTATCTCATTTGTTGCAGACGTATTTACCGAGTTGATCATCTTTACAAGGAAATATTGTGACGAAACGTTTTCGCTGGCGTTCACTTTGGTTGCTGCTGCTTTTGCTGGCGGCGCTGCCGGCTGCTGCTTGCCGCCCGGCCGACCTGCAGCAGCCGGGAGGCGATCTTGGCCAACTGAAAGTTCTCGCTGTTGAGTCGTTCCTGGCCGACATTGCGCAAAATGTGGCCGGTGACCGGCTGCAAGTGGCGACGCTGATGCCTTTAGGCCTTGACCCCCATGCTTTTGAGCCGACGCCGCGGGATGTGGCGCAGATCAGCGAATCCGGCGTGTTAATTGTCAACGGTGCAGGGTTTGAGGAGTGGCTGACGGAGGTGCTGGATAATGCCGGCGGCAGCCGCCTGGTGATTGACGCCAGCGCCGGTCTCAGCAGCCGCCAGACTGGCGCGGAAGAAGCAGCCGTCTCTTCCGAGGCAGCGCAGGCAGTTGACCCGCATTTCTGGCTCGACCCCACGAAAACTGTGCGCTATGTGGAAAACATTCGTGACGGCCTTTCCCAAGCCGATCCCGCCGGCAAAGCTGTGTATGCCGCCAACGCCGCCGCCTACATTGACCAACTCAAAGCGTTGGACAGTTGGATTCGGCAGCAAATCGAGATGATTCCTCCTGAACGCCGCCTCCTGGTCACCAATCATGAAAGCTTTGGCTACTATGCTGACCGCTATGGATTGCAGGTAGTGGGTGCGGTGGTGCCGAGCATCAGCACCAATTCATCTCCCTCGGCGCAGCAATTGGCTGCTCTGACCGATTTAATTCGCAGCACAGGCGCGCCGGCCATTTTTTTGGAAACAGGCGCCAATACGCAGCTTGCCCAGCAGTTGCATGACGAGACCGGCATCCAGGTCGTCACTGGCCTGTACTCCCATTCGGTTACGCCGCCGGATGGCCCAGCACCGACTTATCTGGACATGCTGCGCTACAATACGCAGACGATCGTTTCGGCGCTCAAGTAGAGAAGGAATATACGTGCATGTTGGAACTGGAACCCGCACGTTTGGATATCGAACACGTCACCATTGCTTATGACGGCGCGCCTGTTTTGAACGATGTGACGTTTCAAGTGCCGCACGGTGCACAGGTTGCCGTTGTCGGTCCCAATGGCGCCGGCAAATCGACCCTATTTAAGGCTTTGGTGGGTCTGCTGCCGCTGCAGTCTGGACGCATCCTTGTGCATGGGCAGTCATTGGGCAGCCATCAGGATTGCGTTGCCTATGTGCCGCAGCGGGGTGAGGTGGATTGGCGTTTTCCTGTTACGGTGGCCGACGTCGTTATGATGGGCCGATTTGGCCGTCAGGGTTGGTTTGGCCGTGCGAGTAAAGACGATCGCGCAGCCGTGGCGGCGGCGCTGGCGCACATGGGTATCAGCGACCTGGCAGAGCGTCCCATCGGCGATCTTTCGGGCGGCCAACAGCAGCGCGTCTTTTTGGCGCGTGCGCTGGCCCAACAGCCACACATCCTTCTCATGGACGAGCCGTTCACCGGCGTAGATGTGACGACACAAACTGCGGTGCTGCGCTTGCTCGATGACCTGCGCGGGGAAGGGTTGACAGTGCTCGTTTCCACCCATGATCTGAGTCTGGCGATGCAGCGTTTTGAGTTGGTGCTGCTGCTCAACCGCAAGCTGGTGGCTTACGGCGCGCCTGCCGGCGTCTTTACACCTGATCACGTAAGCGCCGCTTTTGGGGGGCAGGCGCTGCTGCTGGGTAATATGGTCGTGGTTGATCAATGCTGCCCCCACGAAGAAGAACCGATCGAGGTGTAACGCAATGCAACTCTTGATCGACTGGGTGATGACGCCACTGACGTACAGCTTTATGCAGCGGGGTATGCTGGCTGCCGTTATGGTGGGCGTGCTCTGCGCCATTTTAGGCTGCTATGTCGTGCTGCGGTCGATGGCCTTTCTTGGCGACGCTATGGCGCATGCGGTGCTGCCTGGCGTCGCCATTGCCTATCTATGGGGCGGCAACCTGCTGTTTGGCGCTTTGGCGGCAGCCGTCGTGGTGGCCTTAGGCATCGGTCTTCTCTCGCGCCGCGGCGCCATTAAAGAAGATACGGCGATTGGTATTCTCTTTACGGCAGCGCTGGCGCTGGGCATTGCTTTGATCAGCAGCATCCGCACCTATGCAGTGGATCTCAGCCATATCCTGTTTGGCAATGTGTTAGGTGTAAGCGAGAGCGATCTTTGGATCACGGCCGGGCTGGGTCTGGCTGTCCTCGTCACAACGCTGCTGGCATACAAGCCCTTTCTGCTCATCTCCTTCGATCCGGTGCTGGCTGCGACGCTGCGGGTGCCGGTCGAGTTTTTCCGCTCACTAATGCTGGTGCTGCTGGCCTTCACCATTGTGATCTCGATCCAGTCAGTGGGCGTCGGGCTGGTGGCGGCCATGCTCGTTACACCTGGCGCGACAGCCTATCTCCTCACGCGCCGCCTGCCTACCATGATGGTGCTCTCGGCGCTGGTCGGCGCCTTCGCCAGCATCGTCGGGCTGTACGTCAGTTACTATTTGAACATCGCTTCGGGTGCAGCCATCGTGCTCACGGCCACTTTTTGTTTTATATTGGTTTTTCTGCTTGCGCCGGGACGGGGCCTTGTGTGGCGCAAATTGCGTTGATTGCCTGTTTTGCACGGCTTTGGCGCCAAGATTGGTAGCTTGCCTTAAAAATAGTTGACAATCGCCCGCCCCACGAATAAAATGTTGAAAACGTGGGTCGGTGGCGGAATGGCAGACGCAGCGGACTTAAAATCCGCCGAGGCAACTCATGTGGGTTCGAATCCCACCCGACCTATCAGGGCTGTCGCCGGATTCTGTTCACACAGAAGACACCCAAGCACAACTGCATCAGGTGCCATTTTGTTCTTACGAGGTGAACGGAAATGCCGAGGACACTGTTTTCCCTGGGCCGCCTTCTGACGTTGGCGGTGGTCACGCTTGCTACTCTGTTGCTTTTTCACCAACCTGCCTTGGCGCAGGAGCGCATCCATGTGGTTGCGCATGGCGAGAATCTCTCCACAATTGCTCAGCGCTATGGGCTGACGCTGCAGGAACTGTCCGCTTACAACGGAGTCGCCAATCCGAATATGGTTTTTGTCGGCCAGCAGTTGAGCATACCCGGCAGCGGGCGTGCGCCGCAAGCGTTGGCGCCGGCGTCGGCGGGCCTGCTGCCTGACGGTGATGGCTACTATGCGGTGGCGCGCGGCGACACCTTGTCGCTCGTGGCGCGCAACCACGGCATGACGACAGAAGATTTGATGCGGCTCAACGGCATCAGCAACGCCAACATGATCTGGGTGGGCCAGAAGCTGCGCGTTTCCGCACGCGTGCCTGCCGTGCCGCTCGCTGCGCAGCCGGCAGCGCCGCCCACCACACAGTCCGGCGCGGCGGAAAATATCTATATCGTGCGGGCGGGCGACACCTTGAGCGCCATTGCTGCCGCACAAGGCAGTTCGGTGCAGCAGTTGCTGGTGGACAATGGGCTGCCGAATGGCCGTTTTATCTACACCGGACAGCGGCTGCGCGTGCGCCCGGCACAGGCCGAGAGTACGTTGGGGCTGGTAGCGACGCCGAGCAGCGGCACAAAGTGGATTGAGGTGAATCTGTCGGAGCAGACGCTCACCGCCTGGCAGGGCGACGTGACCGTTATGCACACCCTCATCAGCAGTGGGCTGGCCGGCACCCCCACCGTGACGGGCCGCTTTACAATCGGCAACAAATATCAGGCGCAGCGCATGACCGGCCCCGGCTACGATCTGCCCAATGTGCCGTATGTAATGTACTTTTTCAGCGGTTACGCCATTCATGGCGCTTACTGGCACAACAACTTCGGCGCGCCGATGAGTCACGGCTGTGTCAATATGCGCACCAATGAATCGCAGATGCTTTATGATTGGGCGCCTTCGGGAACCGAAGTGTACGTCCATTACTGATCCGGCACGATTGAGCTGGACAATTGGGATTTGTAACCGGGCATATTTGCATCGGCTATAGGCCATTTGTAGCTAGGCGGTTGGCCGCAATTGCGCTACAATGGGCAGCAGTTTAGTAGCAACAGCGAACGCAGTAGCAGGAGCAACTTGTGATTGAAACTATGATGCAGCGCCATAAAGTGCGCTGGTTAAGCGGCTGGCTGGTGGCCGGTTTGCTGGTGGGGGCGCTGCTGGGGGCGCCGGCCCACGCACAGGCCACGGATGATGAGACCAGCGGCGGGCCGCACAACGAGCCGGTGGCTATGCAGTCGCCGAGCACGCCGGGGACTGATATTGCCGCCGCACTGCCGCGGCCGGTCTTTCGCCCACCTCTGCCGTTTGCCTCCCCACAGGTGGGGCCGGTGATAAAGCGTGCGTTTGGCGACGACATTGAGAAACGCACGACGGCGTTTCTGCCGGTAAATCTGGCGCGCCTGACGGCCATAAAGATGCCCGAAAATGAAAGCCGCTGGATTCGCGTGGATCTCAGCGAGCAGGTTGTGGTGGCGTATGAAGGCAACAAGCCGATCCGCGGCTTTATCATTTCGTCTGGCCTGTCGCGCACGCCCACCGTCACCGGCGAATTTCATATCAAGACCAAGGTCAAGTCGCAGACGATGACCGGCGGGTCAGGGGCCTATTATTACAACCTGCCCAATGTTAAATGGGTGCAGTATTTTTATCAGGAATATGCTTTTCACGGCACCTACTGGCACAATGATTTTGGCCGGCCTAAAAGTCACGGCTGCATCAACATGACCAATGCCGATGCCAAGTGGCTGTTCGACTGGGCTGGGCCGACGTGGGATGGTAAGACTGTCTGGTTTAACAGCAACAAGGACAATCCCGGCACGCTTGTGATTGTGACGGAATAGGCGCTAAACCGGACGATTTTAGGGGCGACCCAGATTCAGCTTGATAATGGCGGCTGCCATATTGGCCATTGTGCGCGCCACGACGATATCATTTTCGTCAAAGTGGCGCGCCGGGTCGTGGGAAACCGCAAAGATGGCGCCCACCGCCTCTTCCTCGCTGCTCAAGGGTACAAGCAGCGCCTGCCCCGCCTCGTTATAGTATAGGTCTTCAGGCGAAGCATATTCTTGTTGTGGATTAAAGAACAACGCCTGGCCCGCCTCAATTGTCCACATCACCAGTTGATAGAGCGAGGTATGCAGCAGGTCGGCGCTCGGCTGGGCGCGGCTGCTGAGGATACACAGATCTGTCCACGGCAGTTGCACAAAATGGGGGGCGGGAGTGCTGACCAATGCATCAGGCAGATGTTTGCGCAGCACCAGGACAAAGACCTCTACGCCCCCCAGGAGATCGGCGATGCCGGTCGCAGTAGCGATGAGCAGTTTGCGCATGGGGCCGGCAATGGGCAGTGAGCGCGTAAAAAGCTGCAGCCCCACCAACTGGTCGGCCCGCTCCTGCAGCTCGTGGCGCACCTGGGCATTGTAGAGCGCCATGGCTGCCGTGCCGGCAATCTCCACCAACTCAGCGCAGGCGTCGCTGTTGCCGAATCCATTCACATCGCTGCGCCCCAAAATCAGCGCGCCCATTGCAATATGGTCTTTGCGCAGGGGCACAATCATCATCGAGCCATTGGCTTCCAGCCACGGAAATTCTTGCGGTTTGGGGCGCCCACTGTTGGCCAAATCAGAGATAATCAGATAATCCTGCTCTTCCGGGTCCAGCCGCCGCACCAACGCGTGCGCCAACTCTCCCCACAGCGGGAGAGGACACTGCTTGCCCAAAAAACGCAGTGGGTCAACGACGCCGCGCATTTCGTGGTAGACGTAAGGCCCCAGTTCAGTTTCTCCCAGCAGAATTACGACAAAGCTGTACTGCCGTCTCCACAAAATGTCGACGAGTAGATTGAGTACCTCGCGCAGCGTCAGGTTTTGCGTCAGGCGGCGCGCTGTGTCATAGAGAAAGTTGATTTGATCTAAATTACGCCGAAGCTCACGCAGTACAGCAATTCCCTCGGCAGATGCTTCACTGTCCGGCTCTACCTGACGTAAAAGCTGCTCCAGCCGCATTAAATTGCTGGAAAGTGAGGCAAACGGTAAAACTGCTGACGATTGATCCACCTTGACACCTGTTGCATCTTTGTTATTTGTTGTATAATCATAGTGCAATTAAGCAAATTTGTAAAGTGAAAAAGGATCCCCTCATGTCTTTTGATGATTTATTAGATGCACCAAAACTTACGACACTTCAGCCGCTGCGTATTCTGTTGGTGGATGATGAGCCAACGACGCTGCAGCTTGTGCGGCGGCTGCTGCAGGCTGATGGCCATCAGATTTTTGAGGCTATCGATGGCGAGCAAGCCATTGAGCAATTTGAACGTTTGTGCCCCGACCTGGTGCTGCTTGACGTCGTCATTCCGAAGGTGGATGGCTTGGAAGTATTGCGCGAAATTCGCCAGCGCGACAAGATGGCAGGCGTCATTATGGTGAGCGCGCTCAGCTCTGAACAGTTGGCAGTCAAATCGATGCTGGCCGGCGCTGACGATTATGTCGGCAAGCCGTTTCGCCTCAAAGCCATCCGTATGAGCATTCGCCAGGTCATGGATAAGGTGCGTCTGCGCCGGCACAACGCCACCCTGCAGACGGAGTTGATTGCGGCCAACCAAAAGCTGCGCAAATATATGGCCGAACCACTCGTGCACAGCCTGCTCAACAGCTCGAAGGCGCCGGAACTCGGCGGCGAGCGCGAAATGGTGACAGTCCTTTTTCTGGACTTCGCCAATTTTACGCCGTTGGCGGAACAACTGCCCCCAGATGACGTCGTGCGCATCCTCAATGACTACTATGCATTGCTGACCAACGTCGTCACGGAAGCCGGCGGCTATCTGGACAAAATTATGGGCGACGGTTTTATGGCGCTTTACAATGCACCGATCTTCAGCATTGAGCATGCGACGCGCGCCGTGCACTCCGCCATAGCCATGCGGCGGCTGATTGTGGAAGCCAACCGCACACGCGCGCATAAGCTGTCTGTGCGCATTGGTCTGCATTCCGGCGAGGCTGTAGTTGGCAATATCGGCACCGCTATCCTCATGAACTATACCGCTATCGGCAATACAGTCAACACGGCCAAGCGTATTGAGGAAATCTGCCAGCCTGACCAGATTCTGATCAGCGCCGACACCTACGCGTTGTTCAACCACGCAGAACTTGATGGGCAAAACGTGATGATGCAATCGTTAGGACGGCGCCAATTAAAAGGGCGCAGCACCGGGATAGAAGTCTATGCGGTAGAAGAGCGCGCCATTTTGGTCGCAGCTTAGTAGAACGGGTTGCCTGCAATCGTTATCTGCCCAGACGGGCTATTCTGCCAGCACCTGGGCGATCACGCGCATCACATTCGGATCGTACATCATAATGCCGTGGGCGGGGGACCAGATACGGCGCGCCCGCCCAGCCGGCAGAACCGAGCTGGTGGCCGGTACAATGGTCAGGTCAAACGGCGACCAGATTGAGGTAAACTGCACGCGCTCCAAAGCCGACAGGTCGCGGTTCAAGCCGGCGATAAATTCACTGTCGGGACGCATTTGCATGGCGCCTTGGTGGGTAGCCAGCCGTGCCGTCAGTGTCCCACGGTGCGGCGTCGCCACGGTCACAAATTTGCGCACGCGCCGCCATCCCTCCATTTCCTGCAGGAACATCCGCCCGATCAATCCCCCCATGCTGAAGCCAAACAGGTTGACCGGCTCATCGTCGGCAAAGCCGCCTGCTACAAAATCCGCCAATTGCTGGGCCAAGAGCTGGATGGGGGCGCTGCCGTCACTCGGCTGGGGCGAACAGATGATGGCTTTATGCCCTTTCACCTCTAAAAAGGTGCGCAGACGGCTCAGTGTGCGTACATTGTCAAGCCAGCCGGGCACTAGGATGGTGTGGATCGGTCTCTGCGCAGCCATTTTTTGCCCTTTAGGGTGAAATGATGGGAAGGAATTGGCAGAAGGTAGCTGGCGCCACGACTGTTGCTTGCGTCTCCGTATTCGGAGCCAATATAATTGTGGCTGTATCTGTCAGGCTTGTGCACTGCGAAATGCGTACATTGTAGGGACCGGAAAGCAGCAATTGGTTGGATTTATCTGCCGGTAGCTGCACCTTGCCTTCCTCATTTGTGACCGCTTGCACTCTATAGCCAGTTTGTTGATTAACCAACTCAATTGGTAGACCTGCCAGGGGGAGGCTTTCGCTCGTGACGACTGTAACTGTAACGGTGGCGGGCGGACGGGTCGCTATGACTGCCTGCATGATATTGAGCCGCCCGTAGCCAAAGACGTTGTTGGGCGTTTGGGGGGTTGGGTCTGTGCTGCACTCGCTGCTGGGAACCGCCATTGCGTTCTGCGTGAGGATCTGCTCTGTACGATCAATGTCGCCTCTTAGTTCAGGCGCCACAGACCACAAAAGCGCCACGGCTCCGGCCACATGCGGCGAGGCCATGCTGGTGCCGCTGAGAAGCGTGTAGGAGTTAACCGGGCTTGTGGAGTAGACGGCTACACCCGGAGCCGTAATATCCGGCTTGGGCCGCTTGCTGCCGTCAATGAGCACAGGGCCGCGGCTGCTGAAATAGGCAATGTTGCCCTGCGCATCGTGTGCGCCCACGGTAAAGGAACTGTCGTAGATCGCAATCGGGTCCACGACGCTGCTGCAGCCGGTATAGCCGTCGTTGCCGGCGGAGGCGGCGATAAAAATGCCCGCTGTACGTATGGTGTCCGCCACCTGGCGCAGACTCTGCGCGTCGCACCCCTCGCTGGGCGGACAGCCCCATGAATTGTTGATGATGTCGGGCGCGGCCTCCGGCTTGCCATCCACAAAGGGATCACCCCCCTGCGGATAAGGCGCCAGAAACCATTCAAAACAGGTGGTATAGGAGGCGGGCGTGCCAACCCCGCCGCGCATATTGCGGCAGGCGATCCACTGTGCATCTGGCGCCATCCCCAGAATGCTGCCGCCCGTGCTGCCCGCATCACCCACCATCGTGCCCACTGTGTGGGTGCCATGGCCTTGGTCGTCACAGGGAATCTGAGGGTCGGCAGCGCAGCCGGCATCGAGTGCGCTGCGGCCAAAGACATCAAACCAATTGTAGGCGTGGGTGGCTGTCAGCGTCTGTGTGTTCCAGCCGCGGTAAGCGCCTATCAGCGCCGGGTGATCCCACTGCACACCTGTATCCTGGCTGGCCACCACGATTCCCTGGCCACGAACCCCCAGCGCCCACACCTGGTCGGCGTGTGTATAGCTGAGGCCATAGGGAAGCGCCGCGGTCATGGCAGGGGCTGCCGGCGTGAGGTCGCTGCGCTTAGGCACAGGCGTGAAGTGCAAGCTTGCTGCGCCCAACTGGGGCCAGCGTGTGCTCTTGTCGATGGTATGTGTATCGCGCAGCAGCGGGTTGCGCGCCAGGCGGTCCACCTCCGGGCGCAGCCGCAACTGCTCCGCCAGCGCGCCATCACCTTCCACCTCGATCATGTTGACCAGATAATGGGGCTTATAGGCAACCCCCTTCGCATCCAGCCAGGCGCGCAAAGGCGCCTGCGTGCGTTCGGCGTGAGCGGTGAGCGCCTTGTACAGCGCGGCGCGCCGTTCCGGCACGGAGGCAGCCTGCACTTCACCCGCAGCCGCCAGTGTCTGCGCATCCATCTGGTCGCCTAGCACCACCAAAAAAGAGATGGGGCCATCAGCCTGCGCCAAATCCTGTGCCAGCAGCGCGTTGACGTCCGCCCGGTGGGTGGCGGCGGGATCGACCTCCTGGCCATAAACACCGGCAGCCGGCAGCAGCGCAAGCCATGCCCATCCGATCAGCAGCAGGCAGAACAAAGCCCTTGCCGCACGGCACAGATAATGTACAAAATTGGGTTGGTTCATAGCGACTATTCTACACTGATTGCCCTTTTCTCCAATTTGTCGTGATCCGGCAAACTGATGACAAATGTGGGTGCGCTTGCGGAATTTTCTCCCGGCTGTGTCAAAGATGAAAGCGTGCTGGCAGGACCACCCGCTGTGTCCTTGGCAGTCCCGTTTATCAAACAAGTAGCGCCGGCCACAGGCCGCAGGAGCAAACAGCATTATGGAGAAGGTTACTGTGGGCGATATAGCCCCTGATTTTACCGCCACCACCGATTGGGGCGCTGCGGTGCGCCTGAGCGACTATCGGGGCAAGCGTGTCGTGCTTTACTTCTATCCCAAAGATGACACCCCCGGCTGCACGACGCAGGCGTGCGGCTTTCGTGACAACTATCTGGCCATTGAAGAGAAAAACGCCGTTGTGCTGGGCGTCAGTCCCGACGGCGCGCAGTCGCACCAGAAGTTCAAGACCAAGTTCAACCTGCCCTTCACCCTTATCGCTGACGAAGACCACAGCATTGCCGAGGCCTATGGCGTCTGGGGTGAGAAAAGCATGTACGGCAAAAAGTACATGGGCATCGAACGCAGCCATTTTGTGATCGACGAGCAAGGCAAGGTGGTGGACGCCCAAGTCAAGGTCAAGCCCGAAGACAGCGTCCAGCGTGCGGTGGAGGCATTGGGGTAAACTTTTGCCGGCTGGGCACATATGCCGATAAACAGAAAAGCCGGCCAAAGATGCGTGCCTCCGACATGGGACTTACGCATCTTTGGCCGGCTTTTATTCCATTGCCCCTATTGGCCGGCTCGGCTCAGCAGCTTCTGCTGACCATATACCTCGATTTCGGTGGATTGCAGCGCAGCCTCCAACCTGCACTCCGCTTGGTGGACTGCGCTGTTCTGCGCGTTGTTGTTCCACCAATCGTTTGCTATACTGCTCGCCTACCCTGTCGCCCAGCTTGGAGCGGCTATACACGCCGGAGATGCCGATGTCCCTCTGGAAAGAGTATTACACCCCCAATTCCATCGTCGAAGCGCTGCGCATTCGCGCCCAGTACGGCCACGATGCCCTCTTTGTCGCCGGCGGCACGGATCTGATCCTCGATTTGCAGCAGGGCAACCATGCCCCCGTGCGGGCGCTGGTCGATGTGACGACTATCGACCACCTCAACGAAATCAGCGAGGAGGGGGAGTGGATTGTCGTCGGTGCGGCGGTGACGCACAGCAACGTCGAAGCCAGCCCGCTGGTGCGCAGCCACGGCGCTGCGCTGGCGGAAAGCTGCAGTGTGGTCGGCGGCCCCCAGGTGCGCAATGTGGGCACGCTGGGCGGCAATGTGGCGCACGCCCTGCCCGCCGCCGACGGCACCATCGGTCTGCTGGCGCTGGGGGCGGAGGTGCAGGTCTGTACGCTGGCGGAGGGCGAACTCTCCAGCGCCTGGCAGCCGCTGCTGTCGATCTTTGCCGGGCCGGGCAAAAGCAGCCTGGCCGACAACCAGATGCTGGCGGCTTTCCGCTTTCGCCGGCTGCTGCCGCGCGCCGCCAGCGCTTTTGACCGTGTGATGCGCCCACAGGGTGTGGCGCTGCCCATCCTGGGCGTGGCCGCCGGTCTTAGCGTGGACGAGACGTTTGCGCGCGTGACGCAGGTTTGTATTGCAGTCGGCCCTGCCGGCCCCATTCCTTTCCGCGCCACCGCCGCCGAAGAGGCGCTGCTGGCGGCGGATCGGTTTGATGGGGCCGCCGTGGAAGCTGCCGTGCAGGCGGCCCTGGCCCAGGCGGAGCTGCGCACCAGTAAGCACCGTGCCAGCAAAGAGTACCGCCGCGAGGTGCTGGCGGTGCTGCTGCGGCGGGTGCTGGCGCGTGCCTTTGCCCGCGCCCAGGTGGAGGACCCCGTTGCGGCGGGGCCACAGGCGTAGGCAGCCGCAGAATTATTTGGGCTTGCTGCTTGTCCGGACGGCGCACGCGTGCGCACTGGACACTCATCAAGACGGCGCACGTGGGCATGCGCACTGAACGATGATTATGGACGTACACGGCGGATGACGGAAATATTGCTGTTCTTTTAGGGGAATTGATTCCATGCCAACACTCTCTCTTACTGTTAATGGCGCTGTACACACGCTGGACGTGCCGGGCAACCGCTTTCTGGCTGAGGTGCTGCGCTATGACCTGGGGCTGACCGGCACGAAGGTGGGCTGCAACGAGGCAGAGTGCGGTGCATGTACGGTCGTTGTCAATGGGCGCAGTGTAGACTCGTGCATCTATCCCGCCTTTAAGGCGCAGAATGCCGAAGTGCTCACCATTGAAGGCGTTGCCGGCGAATGGCAGTGCTGCGCCGGCTGTACGAACGAGAAGTGCAGCGAGCAGGATCATGTGGCTGCGCAGGAGCAGCAGGACGAGGAGATTGCCCATCTGCACCCGCTGCAGCAGGCGTTTATCGTTCACGGCGCCACGCAGTGCGGCTACTGCACGCCCGGCTTTATTATGCAGGTCAAAACCCTGCTGGACGCCAATCCAAACCCCACGGATGAAGAGATCAAGCACTGCCTCAAAGACACCTACTGCCGCTGCACGGGCTATGCCTCGATTTTGACGGCAGTCCAGGCTGCCGCTGAGCAGATGCGCACTGGTTATTTGCCGCTGCCGCAACTGCCCAGCACGAGTGCAGGGCTTGCCGCCGTCGGCCAGCCGCTGCCGCGCCCCGACGCCGTCGCCAAAGTGACCGGCCACGCCCTCTATACGGACGATTATTTTGTGCAGGGGATGCTGCAGGCAGCCACTTTGCGCAGCGCCCATCCCCATGCGCGGATTCTGGCAATTGACGCCACCGCCGCTCTCGCCCTGCCGGGTGTGCATGCCGTGCTCACGCATGAAGATGTGCCCGGCGATCCCCGCCACGGCCTGGTTGAATATGACTGGCCGCTCTTTGCCGGCGGCCAGTATCCGGCGCGCTATGTCGGCGACCCCATTGCCCTCGTGGTGGCGGACAGCAGCGAACTGGCGCATGAGGCGCTCAGCCGGATTCGTGTCGAGTATGAAATACTGCCTGCCGTCACCGATCCGGTGGCAGCCCGCCGGCCCGATGCGCCGATCCTGCACCCTGACCGCCCTACCGGCAATCTACTCAAGCACATCAAGGTGCGCCATGGCGATACGGAGGCAGGCTTCGCCCAAGCCGACGTGATCGTAGAGCGCACCTATCGCACGCCGATGACCGAACACGCTTTCTTGGAGCCGGAATGCTCGCTGGCTGTGCCTGCCGGTTGGGAAGACCCGCGCTATGGGCTGCATGACAAGTTGACGATCTATGTCGGCAGCCAAATCCCCTATGCCGACCGCCATCAAGTGGCGCGCTGCTTGGGGCTGCCGGAAGACAAGGTGCGTGTCAAGGGTGCGGTGATGGGGGGCGGCTTTGGCGGCAAGGAAGACATTGCCGGACAGGCCCATGCCGCGCTGGCGACGACCGTGACGGGCCGCCCGGTAAAGGTGCTCTACACGCGCGAAGAAAGCCTGCGTTTTCACCCCAAGCGCCATGCCACGTTGATCCGCATGAAGACCGGCGCCCGCCGTGACGGCGTGATTACCGCCGTCGAGGCTGAACTGTATGGCGACAGCGGCGCCTACGCCAGCCTGGGTGAAAAGGTGATGACGCGCGCCACCACGCACGCCACCGGCCCCTATGTGGTCGGCAGCGCCAAGATCGACTGTTATGCCATGTATACGAACAACGCGCCCTGCGGCGCGTTTCGCGGTTTTGGCGTCACGCAGTCGGCTTTTGCCGTTGAAAGCAATATGGACATACTCGCTGCGCAGTTGGACATTGATCCAGTAGAACTGCGGCGCATCAACGGTATGACTGTGGGCACGACAACCGCCACAGGCCAACTGCTCAAGCACAGCGTGGGGCTGCTGGAATGCCTGTCCACTGTCGAGAATGAGATTCGCCGCCAACAAGCTGCTGCCGAGGGGACGACGGCGGCGGAGAATGGGCATCACCCCAGCTTGTGGGGGGCGCAGCGCAGCGGAGCAAAAGTTCGCGCCTGGGGTTTGGCTGCCGGCTATAAAAATACTGGTCTGGGCGGCGGCGCACCCGACAAAGCCGAGGCCGAGGTGGAGGTCTTTGCCAACGGTACGGCTGCCATCCGCACCTCCAGCGCCGAAATGGGCCAAAATCTGGTGGGGGTGCTGGCCGCCTGCACCGCCGAGGAACTGGGGTTGCCCTTCCGCAGCGTGCAGGTTCTGGTGATGGACACCGATCTGACACCCGACGGCGGCCCCACCACGGCCAGCCGCCAGACCTTTGTCAGCGGCAACGCCGCCCGTCTGGCTGCCCGCACGATGCGCGAACGCATCCAATCCGTGTTGGCGGAAAAGTTCGACGTGCCGCCGGAAGTCATCGACTTTCACGAAGGGCTGGCCTACGTGGATGAGGCGCGGCTGGAAGCTGTGCAGGAAGGGCTGCTCAGCGGGAACGGAAACGGCAAAATCGGCATCCCGCAGCCGGCCGCGCGCACTATCTCGTTTGCAGATGCAGTTAAGCTCATGATCGATGAAGGGCGCTCGCCCAAGCTGCGTTATGAATATTGGGCGCCCAAGACGCAGCCGTTGGGGACAGGCGGCGATATGCATGTCGCTTTCAGCTATGCGGTTCATGCGGCGTTAGTCAGTGTCGATGTAGAAACCGGCGAGGTGGCCGTTGAGCGCGTGGTGTCGGCGCATGATGTTGGGCGCGCCATCAATCCACTGAGCCTCTCTGGGCAGATCGAAGGTGGGATCGTGATGGGGCTGGGCAACGCGCTCAGCGAGCACTACATTGAAGAAAATGGCGTCCCCTGGACGCGCCACCTGGGCCAGTACAAGATGCCCGGCATCAAACATGCGCCGGCCATGACCAATTTTGTGCTGGAGCACGCTGTGCCCGACGGCCCGTATGGGGCAAAGGGCGTGGGTGAGATCAGTTCGATCCCTATCAGCCCGGCGATCACCAATGCGATTTACAATGCCGTCGGTGTGCGCTGCCTGGCGCTGCCTGTCGATCAGGATGCGCTGCTGCTGGCAATTAAACACGGGCAGGCGGAAACTGACCGCTGCTGGGGCGATCTGCCTGCATAATCGAGAGCGATGGTTTGAAAGACAAGATGAACGTCTTCCATTTGCGCCGGCTCATTCCTCTATTGTTCGTTCTTTTATGGCTGGCGATGGTGGCTCCCGTACAGGCTGCCGGCGTTGTTGGCGACGGCACGCCGGCAAGCTGCACTGATGCGGCTTTGGCCGCCGCCCTTGCCGGCGGCGGCGCTGTCACCTTTGACTGTGGGCCGGACCCTGTCACTATTTTCGTCACCCACAATGTGATTGCCGGTGGACAGGTGACTGCCGTCGATGGCGGCGGGCTGGTGACGCTGGACGCAGGTGGAAAAGTGCAGCACTTTTTGGTGCTTGGCGGCGGGGAGCTGGCCTTGCGCGCCCTCACACTGCAAGCCGGCAGCTTCAGCACGGGTGGGGCCGCGTATGTCGCCAAGAATGCGATCTTGCGTCTTGACACCGTCGAAATACGTGATTGCGTGGCCGACGGCGGCGGCAACGATGGCGGTGCGGTGCAGAATAGAGGCACGCTCACGGCGGATAACGTCCAATTCGTGCGCAACCATGCCGACGACAGCGGGGGCGCCATCTATAACCAAGGCGGCTCCGTGACCATTCACAGCAGCAGCTTCATGAGCAACACTGCTGCTGACGGTGGTGCGCTCTACAATACGAGCGGCGGCATGGATGTTGCAGACTCACTGCTGCAAGCCAATCGTGCCGGCAACTACGGCGGCGCGCTTCTTGCCGGCGGCGGCGCAGTGACTGTAACCAATGTAACCATCACGCAAAATCAGGCCGTCCGCGGGGGAGGGTTGTTTGGCATGGGTAGTGCAGTCATCTCCGTCCTCAACTCGACCATCTATACCAACACGGCGCCCACGGCGGGCGGGGTGTGGAACGATACTGCTGCACCTGCCGCCAATGTTGCGCTCAAGAACAGCATTGTCGCCAATAATGATGCAGTCATAGGTGGGGGCGCACCTGGGTTGAACTGCGACGGGCCGGCCATGCACAGCCTGGGGCACAACCTGGTCAGCGACATGAGCTGTATTGCACCCATCGAGGGCGACCTGACCGGCGTCGCACCTAAGTTGGGGGAACTGGCGCTTAACGGCGGTGCGACCGGCAACTATGCACCGCTGCCGGGCAGCCCGGTCATCGACGCCGGCGACAACGATGGCTGCCCCAGTGTTGACCAGCGCGGCCAGGCGCGCCCCCTTGGCCCCGCCTGTGATATCGGTTCCGTTGAGTCCGGCGCAGCCCTCTGGCTGCCTGCCGTCACAAAAGAGTAGCAGGTGCCGTTATGAGTTCATCTTTAGCACAAGAAGTTCGCAAGGAGTACCAGCGAGGCACGCTGCAGGAAGCGGATGCCGGTTCGGACCCGATTGCCCTGTTTGGGCAGTGGCTGGATATTGCTGTCGCCGGCGGGCTGCGTGAGCCGAATGCTATGACCCTGGCCACCAGCACACCCGCCGGCCGCCCATCGGCGCGTGTCGTTCTGCTCAAAAGTTTTGACCGCCAAGGCTTTGTCTTTTTTACCAACTACGCCAGCCGCAAAGGCGACGAACTGGCTGCCAATCCTGTTGCGGCATTGGTGTTCTGGTGGGGAGAGTTGGAGCGCCAGGTGCGGATTGAAGGGCCGGTGGTGCAAGTCAGCGCGGCTGAGTCCGACGCCTACTACCACAGCCGCCCAATCGGCGCGCGCCTGGGCGCTTGGGCCTCGGCGCAGAGTAGCGTGATTGCCGACCGCTCCGTTCTGGAAGAACGCCTGGCGGAGCTGAAAGTGCAGTATGGCGAGCAAGCACCGGAGCGGCCGCCATTTTGGGGCGGCTACCGGCTGGAGCCGGAAGCAATCGAGTTTTGGCAAGGCGGTCTTCACCGGCTGCATGATCGTTTGCTGTACAAGCGAATCGCTCCGGAAGGCTGGGAAGTGGTGCGGCTTTCTCCTTGAGTATTGTGCTATAATGGTGCCCGACTGGGCGCAGCAGTTATGCGCTCGGCAACTGATCCGGTTTAGCAGGTGAGCGTATGGCTGTAGACAACCCGCAATCCTCCAGCAGTTACAGTGCAAGCAGTGCTACTCACCCTGCCGATATGCAAGCGCGGGCGCGCAAGCGCGAGGCGATTGGGCTGGCGCCTGATCGCGAGACGGCGCCCGATGCGTATTTGCGCCCCCCCGACGACAGTTCGCACGCCGCCCAATGGCTGCTTGTCTGCTGTGTCGCGCTGCTGGGGCTGGCTGTGGTGCTGCTGCTTGTGGCGCGCTTTTTGAATCCCGACAGCACCCTTGCCGGCCTGTTTGGACTGCCGCCGACAGTGGAGCAAGAAGCCGCTGCCGTCACCCCTGACAGCGCAAGAAGCGCGACGCAGCCCGTCTTCGCTGCGTTGCCCGGCTATCAGCTGTGGCTGGCGGACGATTTCGTTGCGCCCAGCCAACTCGCACCGGAGCAGGCGACTCCTGGCCAAGTCAGCGCCGCAGTCATAGCCGGCGCCGGCGTCTACCGCATGCAGGTTTCCCCCAATCAGATGGGATGGACGCTTTTTGACCTTGCCGACGCCAATTCCTACCGCCTGGAAACCAGTGCCACTGTCAATGCGGACACACCCAGCGGCGCAGCCGGTTTGCTGGCCCGTTTTGCCGGCGCCGGTAATTTTTATCAGCTTACTATTGATGGCGCGGGAGCAGCTGCCGTGCAGTTGTGGCTCGACGGTCAACCGTATCCGCTGCCGGCGCTATCCGCAGCGGTAACGCCCAATCCGGTGGGGCAGGCGAACCGGCTGGCTGTGGAAGATGATGGCGCCCGTTTGCGTTTCTATGTCAACCAAACGGTATTGGCGGAAGTGCTTGACCCGCAACTGCCTGCCGGCCGGCCGGGGATTTCCACCACCGCTGCCGGCTCCATCCCGGCTAGTGTAGACTTTGACTGGATCGCCATCTACCGGCCTCAGCCATAGCTCGACTGGCTGTACAAGAATGATTGCCGTAAAGGAATTGATTTCATGCAACAACTGCTTGCTGCAGTGGCGCAGCGAGATGATGAAGATGCCGAACGCCAGGCGCTGCTGTTGACGGCGGCTGACGAGCCGGCGCTGCTGGCGTTATCTGCCGGCAGCGACAGCGACGAACGCTGGTGGGCCGTGCGCGGCTTAGCCCTGGTGGGCAGTACTGGGAGCGTTCCCGCGCTGGCTGCACGCTTGCAGGATGAAGATGCCACCGTACGTGCGGCAGCCACTTTGGCGTTGGCACATCTGCACGCTCGCTTTGCCGCCGAAGTCGTCCCCTATTTAGATGTTGTCGCCGAGCGGTTGGCGGACGAGGAAGGCTATGTGCGCCAGGCGGCGGCGGACTGTCTTGCACTCTGCGGCGATAACGCGGTTGCGGCGTTGGGCCATGTTTTGCGTGTGAGCGAGCACCAGGGGGCGCGCACGCGTGCTGCCGGTGCGCTGCGTAAGATTGCCACGCTCAAAGCCGCCGCAATCCTCTACGCCTTGCTCAATGACGATAATCATCTCGTGCGTTCCTACGCCTACGAAGGATTGGACGAAATGGGATTGCTGGAAAATATTCTATTGGCTCCCAATTAACTAGAACGGCAGATGCAGGAATTACACGGCCCTTCTGCGCTGCCGCCCATTCAATTCTGTGCAGCACCCCAGGGATGCTATAATCAAGGATATTTTGCGCCCATTGCTTGCGCATGCGAACGATAGTTTTAGAATTGCGAGGACTTTAACCGTGGTTACCGAGGAAACTGTTCGCCTTACTGTAAAGCGTTCTGCACGGCATTTTTCACTGCTTTTCTGTCTGTTACTGCTGCCGGCCCTGCTGCTGTTGAGTGGCTGTGCTGCCTCAACTGCCAACCTGCAGGCGCTGGCGCCTGCAGCGCAAGCGCCCGCTCCGCAGGGAGTAGAGGGCGTGGTTGCTCCGCTGACGGACTATGCGTTGGTCTCTTCTCCGCTGGCCACCCCAAGCCCTACCCCTGCTGCGCAGGAAAAGCAGTATGTTACCGTGGCCACCCAGGGCGTGCGCGCCAACTTGCGCGGCGGCCCTGCCACAACGTTTGAAATCGTGACCAAGGTCAACCCCGGCGCCTCGTTGGAACTTTTGGGCCAGAGCGAGGACAAGCGCTGGTACCAGGTTGCCGCACCCGGCGCCGCTGGAGAGCCGGCCAAGGAAGCCTGGATTTCCGCTGATTTGGTGCGTCTTGGCGGCTCTGCCGCAGATGTGCCTGTCTTGGCGACCGGCGATGCCCTGCTGCCGGCTGATCTCACCGCCAATTGGAAAGTGGACTGGTCCTGCAACTCCGACCGCTGCGATGTGAAGCAGTGCAGCGCCGATGTGCTGGCGCAGGTAACACGCCCCATTAACAATGGTTATTTGCCGGTCGAGCACAAAGTTACGTGGGCCGATGAATGCTTCAACACTGATGCGTGGACATTTGATGTGGATCAACTGACTGGCCAAGAACGCAGCGGCGAGGCAAAAGACAACTTCCTCTATGGCTACTGGCTGGGTGCCAAACCCGGCGACGCCAACGGCGTTTTGCCGCTGGATACGAAGCGCGGCGTCGTCGTCTATTGCTCCGACCCGCAGAAGGTTGAGATTGAGGAAGGCGGCGGCTGGACGACTGTGTATGAAGGCAACACCTGTCACGACGTCCGTACCGGCATGTTGGTCTATATGAACTACACCAAGCGCTGGCTCTATACGGGTGAATTTGAGGGCAAAACGTATGACCGCGCCTACTTTGGCGACAGCGAAAAGCTGGAGCAAAAACTGGTCGATACCAACATTGACCTGGAATTTGCAGACAAGAAGTAGCGTATCGGACTGCGGAGTTGATACATTCTGTCTGATTTTGGAGCAGCCGGAGCGCCTACAAGTGCTCCGGCTTTTTTGTTGGTAGTGTGCGCCGGAAGAGCGCTGCGGCGTTGTGGGGAGAACTGCGCAGACCGCTCAACAAGCTCAGAACTCTTTCAGCATTGCTTCTTTGCACAATGTAGCCGACGTAAATTTTACCTCTTTTTATTTCTATAAAATCTCTCCCATTGCTTGTTGCGGATTGTGGAACGCAGCTTTTGCCACAGTCGGCCCTATTGTGTGCTGCGTTTGATTGTTAACGCAAAGCGTCTGCATCTCTACTCTGTAACCGACAGTCCACTATTGTTCTGCTTTTAAGCATGTCTCAGAGGAAATGTTCCTGGGAAGAACTGAAGCGTTCCAGGAACGCGTGGATGGCAAGAATTGGGTTTATCTGCCTTTTGCAGTTTTTAAGGAGGAAATCGGATGGCAACGGCTGTCAACGGCCACACAAGTGGCAGCAAGGATGGCAACAAGGGACGCTGGTCCGCCGGCGTCACCCCGTATGCGGAGATGGGCTACTATCAGCCCGATTACGAACCAAAGGCTACGGACATCTTGTGCGCCTTCCGCTTTGTTCCGCAGGAAGGCGTCGAGCCGATTGAGGCGGCGGCGGCAGTGGCGGGTGAGTCATCTACCGCCACTTGGACCGTGGTCTGGACTGATCGTCTTTCTGCCCATGAACATTACCAAGCCAAGTGCTATCGCGTCGACCCCGTGCCCGGCACAGATCAGTACATCGCCTACATTGCGTACGAACTCGACCTCTTTGAAGAAGGTTCAATCTCTAACCTCACGGCGTCGATTATCGGCAACGTCTTTGGGTTCAAGGCGCTGCGTTCCTTGCGCCTGGAAGATATGCGCATCCCGCCGCACTATGCCAAGACCTTCCAAGGGCCGCCGCATGGCATTGTGATGGAGCGCGAGTATCTGAACAAGTACGGACGTCCGTTGTTGGGCGCGACAGTCAAACCCAAACTGGGGCTTTCGGCGCGCAATTATGGCCGCGTGGTCTACGAGGCGTTGCGCGGCGGTTTGGATTTCACCAAGGACGACGAGAATATCAACAGCCAGCCATTTATGCGCTGGCGTGATCGCTTTCTCTACTGTATGGAGGGGGTGAATCGCGCCGAAGCGGCCACCGGCGAGATTAAAGGCCACTACCTGAACGTGACGGCCGGCACGATGGAAGACATGTATGAGCGTGCCGAATTCGCCAAGGAGCTAGGCAGCGTCGTCGTCATGATCGATCTGGTGATCGGGTACACGGCTATTCAATCCATGAGCAAATGGGCGCGCAAAAATGGCGTGCTCCTTCATCTTCACCGTGCGGGACACGGCACCTACACCCGCCAGAAGACACACGGCATCAGCTTCCGCGTGATCTCCAAGTGGATGCGGCTGGCAGGCGTCGATCACATCCACGCCGGGACGATCGTCGGCAAACTGGAGGGCGATCCCAACACTGTGCAGGGCTTCTACGCCACGCTGCGTTCCAACAAGTTGGAGCCTAATCCGCTGCAAGGACTTTATTTTGAGCAAGATTGGGCCTCATTAGCGGGCGTCATGCCTGTGGCGTCCGGTGGCATCCATGCCGGCCAGATGCATCAACTGCTTCATTATCTAGGCGAAGATGTGATCTTCCAGTTTGGCGGCGGCACCATTGGCCATCCGGATGGGATCGCTGAGGGCGCTGCGGCCAACCGCATTGCTGTTGAAGCGATGATCCAGGCGCGCAATGAGGGCCGCGACTATCTCAACGAAGGGCCGGAGATTCTGGCGCGCGCCGCGCGCTGGTCGCCCGCGCTCGCCAAGGCGCTGGAGACATGGAAGGACATCACCTTCAACTTTGAATCGACCGACACGCCGGATGTTGTTGTAATGCCTACCTACTAAGGAGATGCAACCATGCGCATCACACAGGGAACTTTCGCATATCTGCCTGATTTCACCGACGAGGAAATTAAGGCGCAGATTCAGTATTGTCTAGACAACGGTTGGCCACTGGCGATTGAGTACACCGACGACCCACACCCGCGCAATACTTACTGGGAAATGTGGGGGCTGCCGATGTTCGACATCAAGGACGCCGTCGCCATTATGCAGGAGGTGACTGCCTGCCGCAGCGCCTTCCCGGAACACTATATTCGTGTGGCTGGGTATGACCGCAGCCTGGGGCGCGCCACCACGGCGCTAAGTTTTATCGTCAACCGCCCGGCGCAAGAACCGACTTTTGAACTTGAGCGGCTGGAATTTGCCGACCGCCAAGTCAAGTACACAATCCGCACGCGGCGTTGAGGGAAAAAGAGACGAGCCAGTGGAGTTAGCCATGATCGAAGAAATCGTTGCTGAAAGTGCGCAGATTGATTTGGATGCCGCCTATCGCGAGTCGAATGTGCAAGTGCTGCTCGATGAACTGGAACGCGAGTTGATTGGGCTGATCCCCGTCAAGACCCGCATTCGCGAGATTGCAAGCCTGCTGCTGGTGGCGCGCCTGCGCCAGCAGATGAACTTGAGCAGTGAGCCGCCCACGCTGCACATGAGCTTTACCGGCCGGCCCGGCACGGGCAAAACGACGGTTGCGATGCGCATGGCGAAAATCCTTCACCACCTTGGCTATGTACGCAAGGGGCACCTGGTTGTGGCCACGCGCGACGACCTGGTCGGCCAGTATGTGGGGCACACGGCGCCCAAGACTAAGGAAATGCTCAAGAAGGCTACGGGTGGTGTGCTGTTTATCGATGAGGCGTACTATCTCTATCGCCCGGAGAACGAGCGCGACTATGGCCAGGAAGCGATCGAGATGCTGCTGCAGGTGATGGAAAACCAACGGGGCGACTTTGTCGTCATCCTGGCGGGCTATAAAGAGCGTATGGCGACTTTCTTTCAAGCCAATCCAGGGTTCCACTCGCGCATTGCCCATCATATCGATTTCCCCGATTATGCCTTGGAAGAGTTGATTGAAATCGCCGAGTTGATGGTGCGCCGGCAGAATTATGCGTTCGATGCGGAGGCGAGGCAGGCATTTCAGGAATATCTGGCCTTGCGTATGACCCAGCCGCACTTCGCCAATGCGCGCAGCGTGCGCAATGCCTTGGACCGTATCAAGCTGCGCCAGGCCAACCGCCTTGTACGCCAGGGCGGCATGATTTCCAAGGATGCCTTGATGGGTATTGAGGCCGCTGACGTGCGCCAAAGCCGCGTCTTCCAAGGCGGGGCGGCATCGATAGATTCAGAATTTTTGGTTGCACCAGCGGCTAGGATAGAGGGAGGTAAGCCGTGATGCGAGGAAGACGACCCATCCTTATCGGAATTGTGGGCGACAGTGCAGCCGGCAAGACCACCATCAGCCGTGGCCTGGTGCAGCTTCTTGGCCCGGATCGAGTGACACATGTTTGTACGGACGACTACCACAAATATGATCGCCACCAGCGGGCCGCATTGGATATCACTGCCCTCCATCCAGACTGTAATTACCTGGACATCATGGAGCTGCACCTTGAGCGCCTCCACTATGGGCAACCGATTCTCAAACCGGTCTACGACCATTCTACGGGGACGCTGGTGCGGCCCGAATATGTTCAGCCTAAGCAGTTTGTCATTGTAGAAGGGCTGCTGGGTTTCTATTCGTCGGTCATGCGCCAGTTCTATGACGTCAAGGTCTATCTCAACCCGCCGGAAGACCTGCGCACTGTGTGGAAGATCAAGCGTGACACGACTAAGCGGGGCTACATGCCTCACCAGGTTGTGGAAGAACTTGCCAAGCGTGAGTCTGATTCACGCGACTTTATCCGCCCGCAGCGTAAACATTCCGATATTGTTGTTCAATTCTACCCGCCGCCCGGTGCGGCGCTGGATGATGCTGGGCCAATGCTTAATGTGCGGCTGACTCTGCGCCCAACGATTCCACATCCCAATTTGGGGTACCTGGTCGATAGACAGGAAGGCGCTGAGGCAGGGATTCGCCTGAAATTGGGGCGCGCCGATGGCCTGCCGGCGGACTTCCTGGAAATCGACGGCAATGTAACCGCCGGCCATGCGCAGGAACTCGAAGATGTGATCTGGCAGCATCTGCCTGATCTGCAGCCGCTGCGCGAAGACATGTTTGGCGAGTACCAGGATCGCGCTGAAATCAAGCACAGCCATCCGCTGGCCCTTACCCAACTATTGTTGACCTATCACCTGCTGCGGCAGTACAAAGATTTGTCATCCCTGCCCCTGGCGCCGCCGGTGGCGGCCCTGAGCCGGATGCAAGCGACACCGATGGCGGAAGTGCAGTAGAGCCAAACTGGGCCACGCTCGCCCCACCCGATTACAGACAAACGAATTGGTTGCGAGACGAGCGTGGCATTGGGTTTATGCCAGAGCGCCAATCGTCGTCACAATCACCCGCGCCGCGCCGGCGGCCAGCAGCGCCTGCTCCACTGTCGCCTGGCGCTCTTCTTTCACCAACGCGATGATGTTGCCGCCGCGCCCGCCGCCGCTGAGCTTTGCTCCCAGCGCGCCGGCATCACGTGCGGCAGAAATAAGCCGCTCTAGTGGTGTGGAACTGACACCGAGTTGCTCCAGGATCGCCTGGTTTTCGTCCATCAGCAGCCCCAAAGCCGTAAATTCACCGGCGGCCACGGCGCGCCGGCCCGCATAGGCCAGCGCCGTGATGGCGTCGAAGAGCGCTTCGTAGCGGGCCGGCTGCGCCTCCCATGCGCGGCGCACGTCACCCACCGTCTCCTTGGTGGGGCTGCGGATGCCGCTGTCGGCAATTGCCAGCGTAAAAGGAGACGGGGGCGTAAACGATTCGGGCGGCTGCCCGCGCACAAACCAGATGGGCGCGCCGTACGCTACCACCGTGTTGTCGATCCCGCTGGGCGTGCCGTGATAGATGCACTCGCTGGCATAGACAATCCGGCTGACCGTCTCCGGCTCCACTTGTCGCCCGGCCTGCGCAAAGAGCGCACGCACCAGCGCCGTGCTCAGGGCCGCACCGCTGCCCAGCCCGCCGGCAATTGGGATTGTACTGTGCAGATCGACATGCCAGTCCGGCTCGCCGGCAATGCCCAACTCCGCCAGCGCCAGGCGCGTTACCAAGGCCAGCGGCTGATCGTCTCCGCTTTGCCGCAGGCGAATCGTTACCTCCAGATCGTGCGCTACAATCACGCAGCCGCTACCCGGCGATCCTGCTTGCACGTTCGCCGTGGCGATTGTCTGCCATACGGGCACGGCGATGGCAGGCCGGCCGTACACCACGGCATGCTCGCCCAGCAAAATCACCTTGCCCGGCGCGCTGGCGCTGACAGGCGGCACACTCAACCCAGCGCTTCCAGTTGTTTTACCAGATCGCGCGGGTACAGGCTTACACCTTGCGCCGCTAACTCAGCATCGTGGACCCAGTGAGCGACATAGCGGTTGCCGTCAGACTCCACGACTGGGAATTCCTCGCGCGCACATTAGCTTTCATCCTCGAATTGCAGCAGCCAATTGAACACAATCTCGTGCCCAGTTCCGCTGTCGTGAACGAAACGGTTTTCCACGACACCTAGCAGCCGCTCAGCATGTGCGGTTTGGCTAAGCTCTTCCTGCGCCTCGCGGCAGGCAGCGTCCGCAGAAGACTCGCCAAACTCAATACCGCCGCCCGGTGGGCGATAAAAAACACTTCCGCCATCATGCATGCGTATGGCCAGCACGGCTTTATCGTGCGGACGTACAAAGATTGCCAAGGCTAAAGCACGAATACTTCCCTTACTCATGAGGCTCTCCTTGTAGACCTGCGATCAGCACATCGGGAACGTCGGTAATCAGTGCCGTCACCCCCAGATCGGCCAGTCTGCGTGCTTCGTCAAGCTCATTCACCGTCCAGGTATTCACTTGCGCGCCGGCGGCGTGCGCCCAACGCATGTAGGGGACATCGACCAGGCGGTGGACGGGGTGCTGGGCCTGCGGCGAGATGAGCGGCCCAGCCCACACCTCACGCAAAAAAGCCGGCATGGTGTCGTCGTACAGCACACCCAAAGCGACCGCAGGGTCCAGATGACGCATTTTGATCAGCGTGATCGGGTTGAAACTCGATACGATAACCTGTTCATAGAGGCGGCGCTGCCGGATCAAAGCCGCCACGCCGTCCGATGCGTCTCGCGCATAGGGGTCCATGCTCTTGATCTCAATATTGATGCGGCAGCGGCTGCCTACCAACTCGACCACTTCGTTCAGTGTAGGGACGCGTGTCCCTACAAAAGAGGGGTCGAAGCGGACACCGGCATCCAGCCGCGCAATCTCGTCAGCCGTCATTTGCGCGATCTGACCCTGACCATCTGTGGTCTTTTCGACAGTGAAGTCGTGAATCACAACCAACTTGCCGTCGGCGGTCAGATGCACATCCAGTTCAATCCCGTCGACTCCCATTTGCAGGGCGGCGGTGAAGGCGGGCAAGGTGTTCTCGGGGGCGACACGGCGTGCGCCGCGGTGGGCGTAGATCAAAGGTGTATGGGACATAGTTTTACTCGGCCTGGCTGAGTTGGACAAGGCGGCGTCCATCGATCAGTTCGATGGGCTTGCCGGCAGCCCATTGGCGGGCTTCTTCGCTAAAATTGCTATTGGTGACCAGATAGGCATAGACGGCCCCCTGGTGAATCATTGTGCCGTAAAGATCGCGTACAATAGGCTCGCCCACTGTGCCGCGATAGCGTTTGCACTGCACGACCGCTTGCTGCCCAAAACCGTCAGTCACAAGGATGTCGACTCCGCCATCCTTCACATCGCGTACGTTGTCTACGGCGTACCCGTGGCGCGCAAAGATCCGGTAGGCGACATAGGCTTCAAATTGCGACGGGGTCAGCCCACGAATCTGCTCCAGACTGAGGGGCGGCCATTGGCCTGGCTGCAGGTTATTCTGCCACTGCTGCCATACGCTGCGCCAGGCCAGTGCGATGGCGGCGCCCAGCACCACACAGACAAGCAGCAGGCTGCTGTCAAGCGAGTCGGACAGGTGGATGCCGCGTATCCAGAAGCGCCTGCCCATAGCTGCATATAATGTCACCCAGGTCGCAGTGGCAAACAACAGCAGCCAGCGGTTAAGACGCGGGCGCTGGAATTTGCGTAAAACCGGTTGTTCAAACGCGAAGATCGACTGCGCCATAAGTCAGCAGCTATCCAAAAAGCCGCCCCAGCAATCCTTTTTTCTTGGGCGGCGGCGGTGGTGTCCACTCCGGCTCCGGCTCAAGCTCATCTTCGGGGCCATACTCTTCCTCAAGCCCAAGCTGCCGCTTTAGTTCGGCAGTCATCATGGCGGGCGTCCACATAGGCTCCCAGACGATTTGGATGTCTACAGCCGTGGCGCCGGCCTCACGCAGAAATGCCTCTACATCGGCCATGATCTGCGGCCCCAGCGGACAATGGGGCGTGGTGAGCGTCATCGTGACCACGATCTGGTTGTTCTCTTGTACTTCCACGCCGTACACCAGGCCGAGATCGACAATATTCTGATACAGCTCCGGATCGATCACGTTGCGTAAGGCCGCGTAGCATTGATCCACAGTCAATTGTTCGCTGCTGATTGGCGCGCTGCTGTTGGTTTCGTCCATTCTAGGTTCGTTCATGCGCAGTATTGTACACCAAAACAAAAAAACTGAGTTTCCGCAGAAACTCATAGACAAATCACATTTAGGTGGCACAATTGCACGCTCGAGTAGACTGGAGGTTTGTGCCAAGTTCAATTGATTTGTCTATCAGTTTTTGGTTAGACCATTCCTCAAGACGCTAGTGCTGCTCTTTTTGCAACAGTTCAATCATCATGCCGTTGCTGGCTTTGGGGTGGATAAAAGCGACCAGCCCATGCACGCCGCGGCGCGGCTTCTCGTCGATTAGACGTACACCCTGCTGCTTAAGCTCCGCCAGCGCCGCCTCAATGTCGTCAACTTCGTAGGCAACATGATGAGTGCCTTCGCCACGGTTCGCCAGATATTTAGCGGTGCCGCTTTCCGTGTCGGTGGGCGAAATCAACTCGATGGTGCTGTTGCCGGCATCCAAAAAAGCCGCCATCACTTTCTGTTCCGGGATCTCCACACGCTGCAAAAGCGTGAAACCCAGTTGGTCCTGATAAGTCTTGATTGTGGCGTCGATGTCGCTGACGACAATGCCCACATGATCCATGCGCTTAAACATAGAAATATCCTTAAATCCAACTTTCGGGCGTGTACTCGCCGAACACGCCGCGCAATGTATCGCAAATCTCGCCCAACGTAGCGTACTGATCCACCGCCTCGACGATCAGCGGCATCAGCGTTGCCTGCGGGTCGCGTGCCGCTGCGTCGATCTTCGCCAGTACCTCTTGTACGGCTGGGTTGTCGCGCTCGGCGCGCAGGCTGCGCAGGGCAGCCATCTGATTGGTGCGCACACTTTCATCCACCCGCAGCAATTCGCCGCTACTATGTTCATTCGTTTGGAAACGGTTAACGCCGACCACTACCTGTTCCGCCTTCTCGATCAGACGCTGGGTGTGATAGGCAGCATCTTGAATCTCGCGGTTGATGTAGCCTTCCTCGACTGCCTTCAGCGCCCCACCCAACTCATCGATTTTGGCAATGTATTCGTTGGCGCGCCGCTCGATCTCGTCCGTCAGCGCTTCCACATAATAGGAGCCGCCCAATGGGTCTACGGTATCGGCTGCGCCACTTTCATAGGCAATGATTTGCTGCGTGCGCAGTGCAATTTCCACGGCCTTCTGGGTCGGCAGGGCCAGCGCCTCATCTTTGCTGTTCGTGTGCAGGCTTTGCGTTCCGCCCAAGACGGCTGACAGCGCCTGCACTGTCACACGCACAATGTTGTTATCCGGCTGCTGCGCCGTCAGTGTACTGCCGGCTGTCTGCGTGTGGAAGCGCAAACGCCAACTGCGCGAATCTTTGGCGCCAAAGCGGTCGCGCATGATGTGCGCCCACAGCCGGCGTGCGGCGCGGAATTTGGCCACTTCTTCCAAGAAATTGTTGTGTGCATTAAAAAAGAAGCTCAACTGGCCGGCGAATTCGTCCACGTCCAGCCCTGCGGCAATGGCCGTCTTGACATATTCAATGCCATTGGCCAGCGTAAATGCCACCTCTTGCGCCGCTGTGCTGCCTGCTTCGCGAATATGGTAGCCGCTGATCGAGATGGTATTCCACTTGGGCACTTCGGCTGTGCAGTAGCGGAAAATATCGGTGATCAGCCGCATGGAAGGGGCTGGCGGAAAGATATAGGTGCCGCGGGCGATATACTCCTTCAGAATGTCGTTTTGGATCGTGCCGCGCAAGGCGCTGGCCGGCACGCCTTGCTGCTTGCCGACGGCGATCACCATCGCCAACAGCACGGCCGCCGGTGCATTAATGGTCATGCTGATGCTGACCTTGTCCAGCGGGATGCCATCGAGGAGTGTCTGCATGTCGCGCAGGCTGGAAATCGACACACCTACCTTGCCTACTTCGCCTTCGGCAAAGGCATGGTCGGCGTCGTAGCCGATTTGGGTAGGCAGGTCAAAGGCGACGGAGAGACCGGTCTGCCCCTGCGCAATCAGAAATTTATAGCGCTCATTGCTCTCTCTGGCATTGCCGAAACCGGCGTACTGGCGCATTGTCCAAAAGCGCCCACGGTACATGTTTGACTGTACACCGCGTGTAAAGGGGAATTCGCCCGGAAAACCAAGTTTTTCCTGATACTCCTCCACATCCCCATTCTCCGGGACATAGACGACATCCACCGGCATATCTTCACTGCTGGTGGTAAATTTGGCTTGTCGTTCCGCATTCTTTTTCAACTGCGGGGCAAGCACCGTCTCCTGCCAATGTTTTTTTAGCGTTTCCAACTTTTGTGAGGCCACGTCAATCATATTGATCTCCTGTGGAAATAAAAACATATTTGTTACATCTCGCTGCGACCAAGCAAGGCCCGGCCCAGCGTAACCTCATCTGCATATTCCAGGTCGCCACCCATCGGCAGGCCGCGCGCAAGGCGCGTGACGCGGATCCCAAGCGGTTTGACCAGCCGTGAGATGTACATGGCGGTGGCTTCCCCTTCCAGATTGGGATTGGTGGCGAGCAGCAGTTCTTTGACCGGCGCACGGGGAACATCCTGCTCCTCGCTGCCGTCTTGGCTCAACTGGATGCGCTCCAGCAGCTCGCCGATTTTGAGATCTTCAGGGCCAATTCCTTCGATGGGAGAAATGGAACCGTGCAGGACGTGATAGACGCCTGTGTATTCGCGCGTGCGTTCAATCGCCTGTACGTCGAGCGGCTCTTCCACCACACAAATCAGGGCGTGGTCGCGCTGGCTGCTAGCGCAGACGGCGCATGGATCACTGTCGGCAATATTATGACATTCATGGCAGAACAACGTGCGCGCCTTGAGCTGATCGAGCGCCTGGGCCAGATCTTTGGCAATGGCCTCATCGTTGCGCAGCAAAAAATAGGTCAGGCGCGTGGCGGTTTTAGGCCCGATGCCGGGGAGTTTACATAAGGCATCGATCAAATTGGAGACTGGCTCGGCTAATAGCTGCATAGTAATTAATAATTAGATGTCAAAATAGACCCGGCGGCAAACCCATGCCTCCGGTCAGCGCTTCCATGCGTTCGTCTTCGAGCGCCTTGGCCTTCTCTACAGCCTCGTTGACGGCAGCCACGAGCAGATCCTGCAGCATCTCCACGTCGTCGGGGTTGATCACTTCCGGCTTGATAGTGATCGACTTGAATTCGCGGTGGCCGGTGACGACAATGGTCACGGCGCCGCCGCCGGCGCTGACGGTGATCTCTTCCTGGCCCAGCGCTTCCTGCGCTTTGGCCATTTCATCCTGCAGCTTCTGCATCTGCGACATCAAGCCGCCCATTCCGCCACTCATTCCCCCGCCCGTTCCGGGAACGCCCCGTCCGCCGGCAGGCGGATTAAACCCGCGTTTTTTGCTCATCTCTTATCCTCCACAAAAATTGGTCTGCATACATCTGTCAACTGTCCCTGTTCCGGCGTTCTCTAGATGCGCCTGCCCAGGACACATTGGCGCTTTTTTTGGTAGCAGAATGCTATATATCTTCTTCCTGCAAGATTTGCGCTCCCAGCGTGCTGACGGCAAATTCCACCAACGGGTCCGGCCCGCTGTCATTCTGCGTCGCTGCCACATGCGCCAGGCGGCCGGAAAGTATAGCTTTCTCACCCACCTGACATTCCAGCGCAATCTGGTGGCCAAGAAAAGAAGAGAGAATGGCTGTGACACCTGGCAAGTTCTCCGGTTTGGCTACCATATTGCGTGAGAACTCATTGTTGCCGAAGGCCAATGCCACCGTCTGATCGCTTACGGCGACGTCGCGTACGGCCTGCAGCGCTGCCGTCACCTGCTGCCCACATTGGCTTTTGACCAGGGCCAGGAACTCCTTCCAGCGTGTCTGGAGCCGCTGCGCTGCTTCAGCGTCCAGTACGGCCGGCGCTGGTTTGGCGCCGGCATCAGCGCCGGGGCTTGAGGGGCTGCTCGGCTGCTCAGAAGAGGGGTGACGCTTGTCTGTTTTGCCGGGTGTGGCAGCGGCTGCCGTAGGTCCAGGCGCAGCTACTGCTGAAGGCGCTGCCTGCTGTACAATCTGCTGTACGACCACAGGCGCCTGTGTCCCCCCTTGCACGGCTTCGATTAGCGCCAGTTCAAGCGGCAGTTGCGGTTGGTAGCCGCCCTTCAACTCTGAAATCGCCTCGCTAAAACGTTTGATGGCATACAGGGTTGCTGCCGGCGCCATCTGTTGGGCCTGCCGCTGCAACTGCTGAATCGTCTCACCCGGCAGTTCATCGAGCAGACTGGGATCATTGGTCATCTGCAGCATCATGACGCCGCGCAAGTGCTCTACAACTTGGGCGCAAAATTCGTTGAGGCTGGCTCCGCCGGTCACAAGGGTGTGGATCAGCGCCAGACCTTGGCTCAAGTTCTTGTTTACCAAGGCATCTACCAACTCTGCCACTGCCAGCGCATTAACGGCGCCCAGCACTTGCTGCACCTGTTCCAGGGTCAGCGTTTCACTGCCATAGCTAAACATCTGGTCGAGCAGGCTGACGGCATCGCGCATACAGCCTTGGGCGCTGCGTGCAATCGCCAACAGCGCGTCGCCTTCCGCGCGAAACCCTTCGGCAGCCACAATATGTTCGAGATGGCTGGCGATTTCCGGTGCGGGGATGCGGCGAAAATCAAAACGTTGGCAGCGGCTGAGCACGGTAGCCGGAATCTTGTGCGGCTCGGTGGTGGCCAGCACAAAGCGGGCATGGGGAGGCGGCTCCTCCAGCGTCTTGAGCAATGCATTAAAGGCGCTGTTGGAGAGCATGTGCACTTCATCAATAATGTAAATCTTGTAGCGGCCTTCGCTGGGTTGAAAGCCGACCTTATCGCGCAATTCACGAATATCGTCTACGCCGTTGTTGGAAGCGGCGTCAATCTCGATCAGGTCGATCATGCGCCCTTCGGTGATGGCGACGCACGTAGGGCACTGATTGCAGGGGCGCTGCTCTTCCGGGGCGCTGCAGTTAAGCGCTTTGGCTAGAATACGCGCCGAACTGGTTTTGCCTGTGCCGCGCGGCCCGGCAAACAGATAGGCGTGTGCTACGCGTCCTGTGCGCAGGGCGTTGCGCAACGTCTGCGTGACATGCTCCTGGCCAACCACTTCGTCAAAATTCTGGCTGCGCCACTTGCGATAAAGAGCTGTGGACATGGAGGGAAGTGTACCACTGAAACAGGTGTGCGGCAATCTTTCGGCGCGCATGACTGCCGCGGCAGAGGCGTCAAAAATGCCTTGACAACTCCTCTTTCGCTGCTTCCCAGAAGTGCGTATTGGAAGGGTGCGCCCTAATTTCTGTTCAGTCGCAAACTGGCGCAATGCCGTTGCGCAAGGCCGGTAGAAACAGCTTGCTGTTGCCATCGATCTGAGCACCAGCAACAGCGGGAATATCCAGCATAATAGAATCGCAAGTGGAGCGGGTTGTGCCGCCGTTGCGCAGTTCCGCCGCTACGATGTGCCGGCCGCGTCCGTCGCCGATTGTCCAGGTGAAGCTGTTGGTAAACGGCTGCCAGGCCGACCAGGCGCCGCTGTCATTGCGCAAACGAATTTGGTTCCACTGGCCGCGCACATAGACGTCGAGTTCCCGCTGTGTTGTTGTGGCAGCTTCGCCGGCCAACACCATTGGTGTAACATCACCGCGTACACCAAAATCTTGCGCCCAATAGGAAGGGAATGTGCCGGCGCCGGCAAAATAGCCGACGCCAAACTCGGTGTAATCGGGATTAAGAATGTTGGCGCGATGGCCTTCGCTGCTCATCCAACTTTCCATGACCTGTTCAGGACTGTTATAACCGGCGGCAATATTTTCGGCAGCGCCATTCCAACCTTTGTACCAAAGGCTGATGCGCTCAAATGTACCGCACACGCGCTTCAAACTGCCGCCGACGCGATCCATGGAGTCATGATTAAAGTAATCATCATTGCCCATGTCGGCAGCATGATAGCGGGCGGCGGCGCTTAGGGCCGAGACTAGTTTTAGCGGGGGCAAGTTACCATTGCGCGCTCGTTCCTGGTTTATCAACTCAGCCACACGCGCTTCAAAGTCGGCGTTAATGACCGGTGCAGTTTCAGCGCTGCAGCCTGAATAGGCTGCCACAAAGCTGGACTGAAAAACCAGCAGACCGGCAAGTGCGCACACAACTGCCAAAACGCCTGCGGCGAACCATCGTCTAGCTGCCGGCAGAGAACTGGAGAGGATGTGTGACATAGAAGGTTTCCTGACAATTTTGTCCAAAAAGTAAAACGTAAGGCGAAATGCTATAGCACAAGTATAACTGCCGCCCCAGCGGGTAACCAGTTTACAGCTGGGCTGAACATGACGATATACTGCTGATAGCGTATCATTTACCTTTCGCTCTGCCTATCGTCAAACTACGTAGGCGATCTGTCGCTTTGACGTATCTGTTGCATTTGGTGCATCCTAGTGTGTGAGCCTTACTCAGCAGTATTGTATGCGAGCAGAAAGTGATTTTTATGCCAGATTCCGGCGGCGTTATCCACAATTTTCAGCAGCGACGACAGCTAGAGGGACAACTGGCTGCGTTGGCCGTCACCACATCACAGGCCGCCTTGCGTGCAGGTGTGCAGCGCCTGGCTGAACAGTATCCGGCGGAAGTACTGCTGGCGGCGGTGGCGCGCCATCTGGGCGCCACCAGCAGCCAACTGCGCGGCGGTTTGGGAGAACTTTGCGCCCTTCTACCGGTTGAGGCTACTGTGTCTCTGCTGCGCGGGGTGGCCGGCAACCGTCAAAAGAACCCCCAAGAACGCACGACCGCGGCACTGATTTTGGATCGCTTTTTGCACCAGCCGGCTTCAGCAGCCTTGCTGGCGGATTTGGTGGGGGCCGATGAGGTTTCCTATCAAAGCTTGTTGGAGGCAGTGGAGGAGGGCGAGCAGAATCGCCATGTGCTGCTCGAATATGTTACGCAAATGCAGGAGCACCCGATCGACACGGGGTTTATGGTGCTGCGCCTGATCGACCGTCTGCCGCCGGCGCGCCGTGCCCAACTGCTTAGGTTGATCGCCCAGGATGCGCGCCCGCAAGTAGCTCATGCCGCAATTGAGCGCTTGGCTGCATTTGCCGCTGAAGCGGGTGGAGAAGGCTGTCTACGCGCCTTGCACACACTCTCTTTGGGTCTTCAACCCGATCAAGCCGCCTTTGCTGAGCGCAGTCTGCGCAAGCTGCAATTTGGCGGCCATCGCTATCGCGCGCCTGTCGCCAATGGCTGGCAGGCTTTGCTTGGCCCCAGCGATGCCAGCGGCTACTCCAGTGTCTGGTTTGTGCGCCGGCCAACCGGCCCGGATGAAAACGGTGTAGGCGGTGCGGATGATGGCATCTGGCTGGGCTTTGTTTTGAGCGTGGAAGGGGGCATCCTGCAGTTTTCCGGCAGCGAGGGCATGGAGCGCGCTTTCCTGCCCAATCCGGTGGAGCCGGGGGAGCTGGTGACCGTGCGCACCAACAGCGGCCAAAACATGGTGCTGCTGGCTGCGCCGTTTGATGTAGGCCGCTGGCTGGTGCGCCAGAGTCTGGCGGCGCACTGGGGGCAGCCTACCCCTGCACCGCTGCCGGACGAATACAAGTTGTACAACGATTTGCTCTGGCAGTTCGTCGATCCGCAGCTGCCTGCGGATCTGGCTGCGTGGTGGGAGAAAGCTACGCCGCCGCCCAACAAAGCCTTTGCTGCGCCCGCCGTGGCCGCTGCGGCGGCCGTCCTCGTAGACGATCCGGCCATGGAGGGCTGGGCGCACTGGAGTACGGCCATGTGGCACAGCATCAAGTTCCGCTCGCAGCAACCACCCGCCGTGCCCACCAATACGCTCGTCAGCCTGCTGCTGCGTGAACTGAGCCGCATGGCTGATCACCATACTCTGCTTAAAGCCATGGCTGCCGGTCTGCGCGTGCAGACGCTGTGGTATGCCGTATACGCCAGCACAGCGTGTGCGGAACATGCGGCGCTGCTGGCACAGGCCACCGCAGCGCTTCCCATCACGGAAAACCCCTTGGTGGCCCTTCTGCTGCAAAAAGGATTGAGCGACTAAGCGGGCCTGTGGCTCGCAGCATAGTGCTCCTGCAGGCTGCGCACCTTGAGCGCCTTCTGGCGCAATGCACGGATGCCGTTGACTGCCGCCTGCGCCGCCGACAGCGTCGTGATCAACGGGATCTCCATGCGCGTCGCCAGACGGCGGATTTTGCTGCCGTCTTCGCGTGCACCAGCGCCTAACGGTGTGTTGATGATCAACTGGATCGTGCCATCGCGCATGGCGTCGAGCGTTGTGTTGCCGATCTGCCCGCTCGACCCCTTGGCTAAAATGGTTGTCTGCACGCCTGCCCGAGTGAAGAATGCGCCGGTGCCGGCGGTCGCATAAATAGTAAAACCCAGCCGCTGCAGATCGCGAGCGATTTTCAATGCGCCGCCTTTGTCGTAGTCATTGACGGTGATCAACACGCCGCCCTGCTGCGGCAAACCGGCGCCTGCCGCCAATTGGCTTTTGGCATAGGCGTGGCCAAAGCTGGCAGCGTGGCCCATAACTTCACCAGTTGAACGCATTTCCGGCCCCAGCAGTGCATCGATGCCCGTAAATTTCTTCCATGGCAGCACCGCTTCTTTGACAAAAAAGCCATCCACCTCCGGCTGCAGCGCAAATCCCAGTTCGGCGAGGCTCTTGCCTGCCATTACTTTGGCGGCAATTTTGGCGAGCTGCATACCGGTGGCCTTGGAGACAAAGGGCACCGTGCGGCTCGCGCGCGGGTTGACCTCCAGTACATACACGACATCGTCTTTAATGGCGTACTGCACGTTCATCAGCCCGCGCACACCCAACGCCAGCGCCAATTTTTCGCTGTATTCGCCGATAATGCTGAGATGGTAGCTGCTGATCTTATAGGGGGGAAGCACACAGGCGCTGTCGCCGCTGTGAATGCCGGCCTCTTCAATGTGCTGCATAATCCCGCCAATGACCAGCATCTGCCCGTCGCACACGGCGTCCACATCGACCTCAAAGGCATCTTCCAGAAACTGGTCGATCAAAATCGGCCGTTCGGGGGCAGCCGACAGCGCCTCGACCATGTAGCGGCGCAGCATGACTTCGCCATCTACAATAGCCATGGCGCGTCCGCCCAGTACATAGGAAGGGCGCACCACGACGGGGTACCCCACTTCTGCTGCGACAGTCACCGCTTCTTCTATTGTGCGCGCTGAACCGTGCAGCGGCGCTGGGATGTCAAGCCGCTCCAACAGATCGCCAAAGCGGTCGCGATCTTCAGCTAGATCGATGGCATCGGGTGAGGTGCCCAAGATCGGCGCCCCTGTCGCCGCCAGGCGTGCCGCCAGATTGAGCGGCGTCTGCCCGCCAAACTGGACGATGATCCCCTGCACTTGGCTGCCTTCCCGCTCTATAATATTGGCGACATCTTCATAGGTCAGCGGCTCGAAATAGAGCCGGTCGCTCGTGTCATAGTCCGTACTCACCGTTTCCGGGTTGCAGTTGACCATGATGGTTTCATAGCCCAACTCTTGCAGTGCAAATGAGGCGTGGCAGCAACAGTAGTCAAACTCTATGCCCTGGCCGATGCGGTTGGGGCCGCCACCGAGGATCATGATCTTGGCGCGCTCACTCGGTGCAGCTTCGCTGCTCGATTCATAGCTGCTGTACAGGTAGGGAGTGTAAGATTCAAATTCAGCGGCACAAGTGTCCACCTGGTGATAGGTAGGTATGATGCCCCACTGTCCACGCAGCGCACGCACATCGTCTTCATTCAGGGCTGACGCTCCGTCTGTGTTCTCCGTGATGAGGCGCGCCAACTGGCTGTCGCTAAAACCCATTCGCTTGGCACGCTGCAGCGTGTAGCTGTCCAGTCCTCGCAGCTCTCCGGCAAAAGTGACAATTTCACCGATTTGCGCCATAAACCACGGGTCAAAGCCGGTAATTTGGCAGACTGTCGTCTGGCTGTCACCTTGCGCCAGCGCTTCGTAAACGGCAAAAATGCGGTCGCGGTTGGGAATGCGCAGCAGCTCGTATACGCTTATACCCGCATCCCAACCTTTGATGTGGCCGTCGGCATCGCGTTCCAGTGGACCAAGCCCATCGCGGCCTACCTCCAGGCTGCGCACGGCTTTCTGCAGCGCCTCCTTGAATGTGCGCCCAATCGCCATCGCTTCACCGACCGATTTCATCTGGGGGCCAAGCACACGGTCGACACCTGGGAATTTTTCAAAGGCCCAGCGCGGGAACTTGACCACCACATAATCAATGGAAGGCTCAAACGCTGCTACGGTGCGCTGTGTGATATCGTTGTGCAGTTCATCCAATGTATAACCCACAGCCACCTTGGCGGCCAGTTTGGCGATGGGGAAACCCGTCGCCTTGGAAGCGAGCGCCGACGAGCGCGACACGCGCGGATTCATCTCGATCACGACCACGCGCCCGCTTTGCGGGTCCACGGCAAATTGTACATTGCTGCCCCCCGTTTCAACGCCTACAGCACGCATAACGAGGCGCGCCTGGTCACGCAGCCGTTGATATTCCTTGTCGGTCAGCGTCTGCGCTGGGGCAACGGTAATCGAATCGCCCGTGTGTACGCCCATTGGGTCAAGATTTTCAATCGTGCAGACTACGACAAAGTTGTCGGCGCCATCACGCATGACCTCAAGTTCGTACTCCTTCCATCCGATCAGCGATTCCTCGACCAATACAGTGTGGACTGGGCTTTCTTTAAGACCCCAGTTCACCTTTTCGTCAAACTCCTGAGGGGTAAACACTGTTCCTGCGCCGCTGCCGCCCAATGTAAACGAGGGGCGGATAAAGAGCGGATAGCGTCCAATTTCCTGAGCAGTGCGGTGCGCCTCTTCCACTGAGCGCACAACGCCACTGCGCGGAGATTCTAGGCCGGCGGCGGTCATGGCATTCTTAAACAACTCGCGATCTTCGGCTACTTGCATTGCGCGCAGGTTCGCCCCAATCAACTCGACGCCATACTTTGCCAGCACGCCCGCTTCGGCCAGCGCCACGCTCAGGTTGATCGCCGTCTGACCGCCTACCGTCGGCAGCAGCGCCGAAGGTCTTTCTGCTGCAATGATCTTTTCCAGCACATCCAGCGTCAGCGGCTCGATGTAGGTCGCGTCCGCCATTTCGGGGTCGGTCATAATGGTGGCCGGGTTGGAGTTGACTAGAATCACGCGATAACCCTCCTGGCGCAGCGCCTTGCACGCCTGGACGCCGGAGTAGTCGAATTCACATGCCTGCCCGATTACAATCGGGCCGGAGCCGATAATCAAGATGGACGAAAGGTCGGTTCGCTTGGGCATTTGCTCAATCTTTTGCTAAAATGGCGCGTCTTACCATAACGGTGGCGGTCGCAGTTCCCGCCTTATCAAAACACAGGAGCATTGTAGCTTGGCTATTCACAACGCGGCAAAACAAATAGATCCGCTGGACGCAACAAAGGCAAATTTACATAAGCCGGCAGTTGTTGTGCTGACACGGGCAGCGGTGATCATAATTGCCGCTTATATCGGAGCGCAGATGCTGGCGGATATTGCCAGCCTCAAGATCGGCGTAGTCTGGGGGCTGGCGGTGGACATGGGGACCTTTGTTTACCCCATCACCTTTACCTTGCGCGATCTGGCGCATAAGACTATCGGCAAGCGGCCTACCCAACAATTGATTTGGATGGCTGCGGCCATCAACCTGTTTGCGGCCGGCTATCTCTGGTGGGTGGCGGGTGTGACAGGCGATCCGTCGTGGGGTCTCACCAGTGAGTGGGGAGCCATTTTTAACGGTTCGCTGCTGTGGCGCATTGTCATCGCTTCCATTGTGGCCGAGGTGGTCAGCGAACTGGTGGACACGGAAGTCTATCACTGGTTTGTTACTCGTGTTACACATCGCCACCAATGGGGCCGAGTGCTCACCAGCAACAGTGTCAGTGTACCGGTAGACAATCTGATTTTTGCCGTCGGCGCCTTTGGCGGCTTGCTGCCGTGGGACGTCGTCTGGCAGATCTTTCTCTTCAACCTGCTGCTCAAGTACGCGGTGACTATAGTCAGCCTACCGCTCATCTATGCGACCGGAGACGCTAATTGGGAAGAACAGTAGCGGGAAATTGGCGCCGCCGCTTCCTGTGCGGTGCACCGGCTCAGGTGACTAAAGGATCATTCACGCTGTCAATCAGGATCGATGCTGACGGCCTCGACGCCCTTGGCTACTTCTTGAACGGCGACTACCTTCAGCCGCCCAAGCTGGTCGAGCATCTGCACGATCTCTTGCAAAACAGTGTGTGCGCTCGCCACTTGTCTGGCGGAGGGCATTCTTCCTTCTTCCAGCACATCGCATACGCCAAGTAGAACGCCCAGGCGGTTGCGCACGATGTCGTTGACTGTCACCAGCGTCTGCTGCAAGGTGCGCAGACGGATTGACTGCTCACGCGCTTGCTGTGTTTTCCATGCTGACGCTGTTATCAGAACCAGCAGTGTGGCGGCGGCGCCCCATATCAACACATTGGCAGCAGCATCTGTCGCCGCTCCTGTTGCGGATACTGCCGTGTCCAGTTGGCGCAGGATTTGTTCAGCAGCAGCCAGCAGCCAGCCTAGCGCAACACCGTACTGCCATCCGCGGCAGTAGGTCGCCAACAGCAGGGGCGCCAACAAAAAGGCGGCAAATTCCACAGGCGCCGGCAGCAGCAGGTCAACCACTAAAATGAAGCCGGCCAGCAGCAGGGGCAGACCCCAGGCAAGCAGCGGGCGCCGGCACAGCGCCATCTGCCACTTTTGAAAAATTGTCGGAGGATACTGATTTTGCGCAGACATGGAACCCTACCGCTCAGCACCTATCTTCATCCGGAAACCGGCATCGCCTATGAGCCGTCCGTGCGACAACCCTACCGCCATGCTATCATCCGTCTGCGCAGCGACAGCTTACAAGCCGCTGTTGGGTTCCCCGAAATAACACATTCGTTTTTAGCGCTGGAAGTGTGTGATTCCCCCTTCTTGGCCGCCAATCCATACTTGCGTTCCCTGTGCGAGCAACGCTGCAATGGACGCAGACGGTAGTTTGTCGCCGAGTGTCAATTGTATCCAGCGGGCGCCATCGCTGTAGAAGACGCCATCCTCGGCTGCGGCGGCCCACACCTCCTCGGCTGCTGTGGCGGCAAGCGCGGTAATCGGGCGTTCGTCAAGCTCTTGTATAACAAGCAGATCGCCGCCGGCCAAGCGCGCTAGCCCGCGGTATGTGCCCACCCAGAGCTCTCCATCCGCGCCGCTTGCCAAGGCAGTAATATTGTCACTTGGCAACCCTATATTTTGCCTGTTGAACAGTTGGAGTTGGTTGCCGGCAAAACGGTAGAGGCCGCCTCCCGCTGTGCCAATCCAGACAGCGCCATCGCCGGCTGCCAGGGCGCGGATATCTTCGCTCGGCAGTCCCCGCTCTTTATCGATGGTGAAGAAACTGCTTCCATTCCAGACGCTCAGCCCGCGATTGGTGCCGAACCAGGTGCGTCCCTCGCCATCGACCGTAATTGCCTGTACAGTATCACCGGCTAACCCTTCTTTTGTTGTGAATGCCTGCCAGCTACTGCCGTCAAAAAAGCTGGCGCCCTGCATACCGCCAACCCACATACCGCCGTCTGCACCGGGGTGCAGCGTGCGTATGTCAAGAGCGGCAATGCCGCTGTCGGCGCCGTCAAACAGCGTTGGCAGCTTGTTCTCTGCCAACTGCTGCACACCGGCCTCGGTTGCGGCCCATAACGCGCCACTTGCATCCAGTGCCAGCGCCTTGATACTGTTCCCTACCAGCAGCGGGTCGCGCACTGCCAGGCTGCGCCACGTGCGCCCGTCAAAGACGGCATAGCCGTTGCCGTCAGTCGTGTAGTAGACATTGCCGTTGGCATCCACAGTCAGGCTGGTCAGCGGGCCAGGCGCCATACCCGCCGCGCCGGCGTAAAAGTCGCTGCAGCGCTCCTGCTTGATGTCAAACCGGCACACCTCGGCATCCGCAGACGCCAGCCACAAGGCGCCATCGGGCGCAAACGCCATGGCGGTAATCTGCTGAGTTGGGAAGTCCCCTTCTACACTGCCCTCGTCATAGACCGACCACTGCTTTGCCTGCACTCGATACATCACACCTTTGCCGCCCAGCCAGACGGCTCCATCCGCGGCAGCGGCCAGTGCTTCGACGCGGTTGTCGGCAAGTTCGCTGTTGTCGGCATTGTAAAAGGTGGAGTCCGCTCCGGCGGCGACGGTGACGCCGTCGTTAGAAGCCACCCAAATTTGTTCGCGGTTGCCCACTACGGCCAGGGCGCGGGCATCGTTAGCGGCCAGCCCGCTGTTGCGGTCCATATGCTGCCACTCGTCGCTTGCAGCATCATAGATGTCAATGCCATGTTCCCGATAGCCGATAATTAAAAAGTCATTTTGTGCATCGCAATAGACAGTCGAAACATCATCGTAGCGCATCCCTGAGCCGCTGCCGCTGTTGATCTGCCGCCAGCGGCCTGTGCGCGCATCCCCAATCTGCAGGCCTGCCGGGCTGCCGAAGACGATGCCGAAACCAGACAGCGCACAATTGACGACAGTGTTCAACTGATTGCCATACAGACCATCTGCCGCCGTGTACAGCACGGGTGTATTGCTGCCCTTGCTCCAGGCCAATGCCCCACCGCTGCTTGCGATCCACACCGTGTTGCTGATGACTACCAACTCTTGCATCTGATTAGGGTCGGTCAGGCTGCCCCAATCGCCATTGTCTAGGGGAGGGGTGGGCGTAGGGACAGGCAGGCCCACAATTTCGACAGTGGAGATAGTGATTGAAGATGCAACTGTCGCAGCAGGAGTCGCTGTTGCGGCGGCTGTATCCGTGAACACAGGCGTAACGGGAAGGGCAGGCGTAAATGTGATGACAGGTGTGTCTGTGACGGTGTCTGTGACGGTAGCTGTGGCCGGCGTATCCTCCGTTGCTGTGAACGCAGGTGTCGCGGTGGCGGACGTCGCTGTTGCCATGATAGTTGCAGAGGGGGTCGCCGACAGAGTGGCCGTGGCTGTAGCTGGGGGGGTGAGGGCGGCTGTCGCTTTCGGTGCAATTGTGGCCGTTAGGGTTGGCGCCGGCGCGCTGGTGGGTGAGGCAGGCGCGCTGGTGGGTGAGGCAGGCGCGCTGGTGACAAAGGCAATCGGGGTAGGTAAGGCCAAGGTCTCCGGTTGGCTGCGCAAAGTCCAGCCAATGACGCCGCTGAGCACCACCAACAGCAGCAGGCTGATCAACCAGGCTGCCACCCGGAACAGACGAGTTTGCAAGCGGGTTCTCCTTCTTTAGGCTGCGACAGTGCGCTAGAATCCACCGCGCGCGTGCAAAACCTGGCCGGTAATCCATTCGGCCTGCGCCGATGCCAGAAAACAGACGAGGTTAGCGGTGTCCTGGGGAAGGCCGACGCGGCCCAGCGGCGCTTGTGCGACAAGCTGCGCCTTGAACTCATCCGTCATCCAGCCGGTGTCGGTGGGTCCGGGATCGATAGCGTTGACGGTGAGGCCCCGCTCTGCGACGCCGGCCGCCAGACTGACGGTAAAAGCCTCCACCGCCCCTTTTGTCGTGATATATGCCAGTTCGCCAGGCATGGGAGTGACGCCCTGGCCGGAACTCATGTTGATGATGCGTCCGCCTGAGCCGCCGGGCCAGCGCTGCACAAATTCTTTGCACAGCATGGCCATGCCGCGCACATTGACGGCGTAGTGGCGGTCCAACTGCGCCGCATCGAGTTGCTCAATGGCCCCGTCTTCCGAATGTGTGGCATTGTTGACGAGAATGGTTGCCTTGCCCAACAGTCCTTCGACGGCATCAAAGAGATGCACCGCCGTCTCCGGCTGTGCCAGATTAGCTTCCATTGCATAGACGCGTACACCGAGGGCTTTGAGGGCAGCCAACTGCTGTTCAACCTCGTGCGGTTTGCTGCGCCAGGGCTGATCCTCGTCGTAGGGTAAAAAATAAGTCAGGAAGATGTCGGCCCCTGCCTGCGCCAGCGTGGAGGCAATGGCGGCGCCGATGCCGATTTGCCGGCTGGCTCCTGTAACAATGGCAATGCGGCCGGTTAGGTCAATTCGCATAGGGAATTATTTCTTGGGTTTGATTTCGCGCCCATCGGCTATGACTTCGCTGCCGGAATCGTCGCTGCTCTGCCGGTACATTTGCGTGGTGCTGACATTCGCATGGCCGAGTCGTTCCTGCACCTCACGTAAATTGGCGCCGGCATTGAGTAAGTGGGCGGCGAAGCTGTGGCGCAGGGTGTGCGGCGTCACCAACTCGTCGATCCCCATCTCGTTGACATAGCGCTTGATGATCAGCCAGAGACCCTGGCGTGTCAGCCGCTGGCCACGGTGGTTGAGAAACAGCGCCTGCTCTTTGCTGTCGACGACCAAATGGGGGCGACCTTCGTCCAAATAAGCTTGCAGGGCCGTCACGGCGCGTGGGAAGATGGGCACTACGCGGCTGCGCCGGCCGCTGTTGCATGCTACGAGACGATTGAATAGATCGATGTCGCCCAGGTCGAGGTTGATTAGTTCGCTCACACGCACGCCTGTGGCGTACAGCGTCTCCATCAATGCTACGTCGCGTAAGGCATGGGGCGTTTTTTGGGCAGCAGGCGCGGCCAGCAGTCGATCCACTTGTTCGGGTGCAATCGTATGGGGGATCTGTTTTTTAACTTTGGGTGAAGTCAATCCCTCTGTTGGGTCGGATGCAATTACAGCCACACGCTGTAGATATTCAAAGAAGCTCTTGGTGGCCGCCACTTTGCGCGCCACGGTAGTAGGCGCATAATCGCGCTCTTTCATCTCCAACATGTAAGCCTGGAGAACGGCCCCATCCACCTGCCGCCAATCCGACAGCGTGTCGCCAAAAGGCGAGCGATAACTTGCGAGAAAATCGGCAAGCTGCTTGAGATCGTTGCGATAAGCCGCAACCGTATTGTCTGATGCCTCTGCCTTGGCCGCCAAGTGCGCAAGGAAGCCATCGATTTGCTCCTGCATTGCGGATTCTCCTGTGGGGTAATGAATAAATGCAGTATAGCAGGACTTTGCATAAAATCGGAAACCTGCGCTGTGGTATAATTCACCTATGGCTCGCCGTAAAACTGCGCCGGTGTCACCGCCGCCGGACCAGACGCTGTTCAATTTCGCATCTGATTTCTTTACACTTTTGGGTGCGCAACCGATTGCTGGTGGTCTTTCTGCTGCGCCAACGCTGGATGTCGACCTGCCCGCTGAGCTTGCGGACCACTTCGGGCACTCCCATTTATCGCTTTATTTTCATGGCGTTGAACCCCAGCCGGGCCAAGAACTGCTGGCGCACGGCAGTCGCGTGTTTGATCGCATGTTGGCGCTGCTGGAGCAGCGCAGCGCCTTCACCTTGCTGCATCTGCCGCAGCGTATCCAGGGCGGAGAAGATCTCGTCACCGCCTTGCGCCCTCTCAACGCCAGCATCCGCGATTTACGTATGCAGGAGCAGCCACAGTGGCTGTTTATTTTTGATTGGTGCATTACCTACCGGGCGGATGATAAGCGCCAGGAACTGTATTCGGTCGTGATTGATGGCGATGGGGTGCGTGTGCCCCTCCTGGGAGAGACAGGCGCCGCTGATAGCCGGCAGCCCGCACCTGTCGATCTGGCGCAACTGCTGGCTGACGGCGAGACGCCGGTTTTGGAGCGCAGCGAAGAGGGACATCTGCTGCCGCCGAAGCTTCCCCCGCTTAGCCAGTTGACCCGGCTGGCGGATGCAGCGCGGCGGTACGCCATCTACCATGCCGATCTGCGTTGTGTCAGCCATGAAGCTGAGATCATGCCGCGCTTGCACAAGGCGCTCAACCGGCTGATCAGCTATTACCAGCAGCAGATAGAAGAAGTCTATGATAGCCACGATCCGCAAGGTGAAAAGCGCCGTGTGCTGGAAAGCGATCTCAACCGCAAAATTGCTGAGGAAGTGGAAAATCATCGTCTGCATGTCCAGGTGGAGTTGATTGGCTATGTCGCTTTGGAGCGACCTGCGGCTGTGCTGGAGATGGTGCTGACCGACGGCAAAGTAGAAGCGCCCGTGCGCATCGTACAGGATCGCTACAGCGGCGTGATCCGTCTCCCGGTGTGCCATGCCTGTGGTGCAGCGCTGGCCGCAGCGACAGTCGATCAAAGCGGCCACCTGATCTGCGACAACTGTATTGAGCAGTGCTCCACCTGCCAGGAGATTGTCTGCAGCAAATGCGGCGTAGAGGCGTGTCCCGTCTGTGGTGGCCGCAACTGCGCCAACTGCGGGCATACCTGCTGGGCATGTGGGGGCCGCGCTTGCGCCGCACACATCAGCCGCTGCCCTACCTGTGGTGATGAAGTCTGTCATACCTGCCAGACGGAGTGCTCGGCTTGCGGTGTGCGCCAGTGTCGCAGCCATCTGTATGCAGATAGTGTATCCAGCACACCCGCTGAGGTGAGGCTGATCTGCCCAGCCTGCGCCGTGCGCTGTCCAAACTGCCAACAGTATTCCGTGCAGTTGGGAAACTGCGCCATCAGCGGCCAGCGGTTTTGCCGGAATTGCCTGGTGACATGCGCCGGCTGCGGGCGCAGCGTCGGCGCCGGTTTTTACACCGTCAGCCCTATCGACCGCAAGCCTTACTGCCAATCCTGCCAGCATGAGTGCCCAACCTGTGGTCGTATTACACCAGCGGAGGTGGCGTGCGCCGAGTGCGGATCCTTGGGCTGCCCGGCCTGCCGGCCGCGCTGCAGTGTTTGCGCCAAGCCGCTGTGCGCCGAACATGGCCAGCATCTGGACGAGTGCAACCATTGGCTGTGTGCAGAGCACGCAGGCGTGTGCGCAATGGACGGTGCGCCAGTGTGCGGTGCGTGCAGCCCGCCTTGTGCGATTTGTGGTCGCCTGCACTGTGCTCAGCACACACAAGTGTGTCACCAGTGCAATCAGGAATATTGCAGTGAGTGTGTGCGCATAGGCGGGCGTTGTGACACCTGCTCGACTGTGGCCAAATCAGGTGTAGAGGTGGCGCTGAGCGATCTGCAAAAGCATAAATGGTCGGCGCTGCCGGCAGTGCATAAGCTGCTCCCGCACTATGAGTGGCGGCAGTTGCGCAATGAACGTTTCACCATCTACTTTGGCGAAGCTTCCATCTCGAGCGCCGCCGTCATTGTTGTCCAACATACCCCAGGGCCAGAGCGCGTTGTGCACACGCGCCGCATCAGCATAATCGACCGCATGAGGGGAATTTTTGGCTTTTAAGCGCGTCTCCTTGTATTTCGGAAACAAGCTTGCAGCGCCCTGGATTGTGTATGGTACACTCTTAAGTGCAACTCTCTGCGCATAATGGAACGGGCGCAGGTTGAACCGACAGGGAGACTGTTATGTACAAAGTTTTAATCAGCTATGATATGCAAAAGGGCAAGGAGCAGGAGTGCCAAGACTATCTGGTTAACAAGCTGGCTCCCGGCCTGGCGCGTATGGGCTTTCAGTTTGCGGATGTGTGGTACACAGTATGGGGTAGTTCACCCGAAATTACTGGCGGCGGCGAAATCGAGAGCCTGGACAAGGCACGCACAATTTTTTCTTCTTCTACCTGGGAGCGCCTGGCGCAGGGGATGGATGGGATGGCAGAGAATTTCCGCGTACGTGTCTTGCGCGGTGTAGAAGACAATTAACAGTGTGCGCGACATATCCAAAGTGAATCGCCGCTGCCATGGCTAAGCCGTTAGCGCTGGTTGTTTTTCTGGAAAACGTGGGCCACATTGCGGGAGTGACGCTGCCGCAGTGGGCCATGAACACCATTGATTTCTTCACCGAAGAGTATGCCAAGGCGCTGCTGCATTTGTATGGCGCCTATCGGCGTTATGACCGTGTCATTGTTCTAGAGGATGAGCAGGCAACAGGGCCGCAGCTTGCGGCTGCTCTGCTCTCTGCCAGCCGCACCCACACAGTAGATGTTCTGCTGCTTGTGCACGGCCACAGCGGCCAACTGGTAGGTTACAAGGGCCGGCAGCGCGTCGGCGCGGAAACCTTTGCTGCTCTGCTGGATGCCTATCGCAGCGACTCTGCTGCGCTGGACTTGCGTATAGTGTATGGGTTGAACTGCTATGGGGTTTCGTTGGCGTCAACGTGGCTGGCGCTAGGCGCTGCAGCAGTCAATGGTTCGCCTGGGGTCAATTGGTTTCCAGAGCCGAGTCTCACCATTTTTCTGCGCAACTGGCTGGGTGGCCGCTCGTACAGCCAGGCTGTGATCGCTTCCAATACGGGGGCTATACGCTGGTGGAGCAAAATTCTAAAAGCTTCGCCCAATTCTTCCGGCCAAGAACATCCCTGGATCGGCTCCAGCCGCCAAGTTATATTTGGCCGGCGTGATCTGACGATTGTCTGATCTGCTATTTCGTTGCTCGCTGATAGACAAAGTAATAGGCAGTGTGTATGCCTTTGAAGCGGTTCGCCAGGTCGCCCATACCGGCCCCGCGTGCGATGTCGCTGGGCAACCCCTCTACCTGAACATTATAGGCATAGCCAGAAGCATACATCTGGTAATTAAAACCTAGATCAGGGGCCGGTTTGTCTTCCAGCGGGGCCGTATAGCTGCCGTCGCCCCAAAAGACCGTCACCGGTTGGCCAACCAGGCGGTTGCCATTCTCGTCCAAAACATCTACATAGATATGATGCTTGCCGCCGGCCTGCTGCTCGTCTTCCCAGCGTCCCTCCACCAGCCGCCAATATTGTTGCCCAGAGCCTGCCTGGGCATCATCAATGGTAAGACCTAACTGTGCCAGGCGCGGGTCAAGATTGCGCGACGGCAGCGGCGTCGGCGGCGGTGCTTCGGGTGGCGGCGTATCTTGCGGCGGTGCTTCCGCCACATCAAAGGCACTGGCGGCAAACACCTCTACGGGCGCCTCCGTCGGCGTCGGCAGTGGCGTATTGGTGGGCAGTGGCGTATTGGTGGGCAGCGGTGTGGTAGTGGGATATGGTGTATATGTTGGTGTTGCCGGCACCTGGGAGTCCAGCGCCCGCATACGTTCGACAACATCGCGGTCGGCTGCCGCTACTTCATAGCTGCTGGAGGCGGTGACGATGCTTGCTGCCCGCTGCATCGTGGCCGAGGCTGCCCGCAGCGCCGCTGCCGGACCATTGAGCAGAGTGTATACGGTAAACGGTATTGTGACGCACAGAAAGAGGATCAGCACCAAGATCAGCAGCGCAAAACTCAGCTTGCCAAAGCCGCTGAGATTGCTGTACCAGCCCCCAAAGCCCTGCCGCTGGCTGCGCGCTTCCGCCTCGCCTGCTGCCTGTTGGCGGCGGCGGGCAGCTTGTCCGGGTGCACCAGCCGGCAGCGTGGCGGGCATGGCGCCGCCTGCGTAGGACTGGGGTGCACCTGCCTGCATGTTGGGAGATGTACTCACCTGCGACAGCCGCTGGCTCAAAATGCGGCTCATACTGATCGCCAGCGCAGGAAAGCGGTTCATCAGCATGTCGAAGTCGGCCTTGGTCATTGTCCATAGGTCGACTTCGGTCTCTGCCACGGCGCTGGTGTTGTGCGGCTGGTTGGTGAGCAAGGCGCGTTCGCCGAAGGACTCGCCTGGCCCTGCCTGCCACGCCGCGCCACCCAGCGCCTGAACCCCAACCGTGCCTTTCTCCATGAGAAACAGCCCTTCGGCAGGGGCGCCGGCGCGGAAAATCTGCTCACCTGCGCGGTAACGCATGGGGCGCAAATGGCCGGCAATCTGGCGGAGGTCGGAAGGATTCATGCCGCTGAAAAGGCCGAACTGCTGCAGTTTGGCGTCGTCTGCGCTCGAACCGCTGGCCAAGCGGGTCGCAACACCTTGGCTCAATGCCTTGCCGATGGCTGGATACTGCATGCTCAGTGCATCCAGGTCAGACTTATACAGCACCCAAAGATTGCTGTTGCGGGTGGCTGTGGCATCCTCAGTCCGAATCTGGCCGGTCAGCAGGCTCATTTCACCGAAGTGGCTGTCAACCCCAATGCGACCGATTTCCTCCACCACGCCGGAGGCATTTTCAGCGGTAAGCTCAATCTCGCCGCTTTCGGTGAGATACATGGCGTCGCCGGCTTCGCCGATGCGATAGACCCGTTCACCTGCCGGTATATGCTGCAATACCATGCGCTGGACAATCGCTTGCATCGTCTGCGGCGGCAGTTCGGCGAAGATCGGCATTGCACGCAGCCGCTGCGCCGCTGCACTCTGGTCGTTGCGGCTGAGGCGTGAGCGTACATTGCGGCCGAGACTGCGCCGCAAGCCAGGTTGGCGACTGTTGGTGGTCTGAAAATCGTCCGCAGAAAGCGCCCAGAGAATCGTCTCTTCCGCTGATACGGCGTTGCTGGTGTGCGCCTTATTGGTGATGAGCGCCATTGCACCCAGCAGTTCACCTGCCCGTACAACTTGGCGCTCGTCCGAGCCATCGGCCTGAATGTCGATATTGCCGAACTCAATGAGGAAAAGGCCGGAAGGGCTGTCACCGGCACGAAATAGATACTGTCCCTGCGCCAGCCGGCGCGGTTCCAACTGGTCAGCAACCGCTTGCAGCGTATGGCGCGGCAGATTGCCCAACTCGGGCGTCTGGCCCAGGCGCTGCACCAGGTAGTCCTGCATTTGCGCAATCAGGCTGCCGAAGTTGTGGCTCAGCTTGAGACCGAGGGCGGGCTGCTGCACGATGGCCTGGCGCAAGCTGCTGTCCGACAGCTTCCAGTACTCCAATTCCGCTGCAGCCTGGGCGTTGATATCGTAGGGAAGGCTGCGGAAGAGGCTGTCTTCACCCAGCACTGAGCCGGGACCCAGGGTGGCCAGGTTGATGCCGTTTGGCGTCATCAGGCGAACAAAGCCCTTGCCGATTAGAAACAGGCCATCCGCCTGGTCGCCCGTCTTAAATAAAGGTGAACCGCTGGCTGCCTGCGCCGAGGTGAAATTCTCGGCAAGCAGCACCTGTTCTTCTTCCGTTAATCCGGCAAACAGCGGCGCAAACTGAATGAACTCTTGCTTCACAAGACCTCCGCCTCAATTGTCAGCCGTCGTCGCCAATTTGTCAATGCTGCAACACACAAACCAGGCGCCGCCAAGCGACTTGGTTTGTCTGGGACGGTTGAAAATTGAAAGGTGATTAGTAATTGCGTTGGAATGTTGCTTCCCAACTGTGGTGGCCGTTGCAGCCCCAGGAATCATAGAATATCTGGCAATCGGCATCATTGGTGCAGTAGCCGCCGGCGACCAACAGGTCTTGGCTGATGTCGCGCGATTGGGTAGTAAATCCCTCCGCGCGATCACTGTCGGCATCGCGTCCATCGTCGTTTTGAATGACGCTGAAGCCTTCACCCGTGCCGTACAGATCATATTCAATTATACCATCACCTTTGCCTTGGCTGCCGGTGACGATAATTTCACCGGTGTAGAGACCCTTGAGCCGTACACCGTTCAGCCGCACGCCATTGGCGTCAATCACATTGATGCGCAGCAGGTGCTGACCGCGACAGTCGCCATTTTCTGATTTGGGCCACATGCGGCTCGCAACCAGCTTAAAATAGGGTTTGTCGCTAGGCGAAGCCGCCGGCGGCGCCGGTGTAGCCTCACCTTCGGCAGCAGGCGCAGCTTCGGTTGCCGCCGCGGGTGCTTCTGCCGGCGCTTCAGAGACCGGTGCTTCTACCGGCGCTTCTACAATAAGCGCAGGTGTAGCGGTCGGCGGCGCTGCCGGAATATCGGCCGGCACCGCAACGGCTGACAGATCGCCGCTTGTCGCCACCAGTTGGCCTAGCACCCAGCCGCTCTGGCCGTCATTCAGCAAGATTTGCCACCAATCTCCACCCGCGCTCTTGCCGGTGACGGCGGCCTTTTCTCCCAGATCGAGGCTGGCGATTACTGGGTACTCAACGCTCGGCCCATTGCGTACGTTGACCAGTGCGTCTGCCGCAATGGTTGGTCCGCTGTCGGCACTATTTGCAGGCGCAGATGTCGCCACAGCCAGTGCGCTTGTATCGGTAATCGGGGGAACAGCAGCAAGCACTTGGGTGGACGTGTCCGCATTGGCAGCGGCGCCCGCCGCTGGTGCAGCCGGAGCCGGCGTAGCGGGTGGCGCCGGGTCAAAGCTCAAACTGACCGGCGCTTCCGTAGGTGCGACGGCGACTAGTCCATTCTGCTGTGCATAGGTTTGGAGCGAACCTGAGCCGAGACGCAGATCGACAGCTAGTTTCACCAGGGCAGTTGTTATCTGCGGGTTCTGATTAGCGTTGACTGCTTCTTCGGCCTTCATTACCAGGTACTGATGCGGATTGGCGACTTCCAGTGTATTCAGCGCCGTGCGGGCCTGATCGAGGTTGCCGCTTGCGCTGTACTCTTGGGCAATGCGCTCCGTCTCCGTCGACAATTGTTCTGAACTCGGTCCGGATTGGGCTGGTCCACAAGCCGTTAACAGCAGCACGACGCCGAACCACAATGCGATCCGTGTGAAGGGAAAACTGAATCGATTGAAGGGACGAGGTGAAGCGAGGCTATCGGACCGGAGCAGCCTGGTGGGTGAATAAAAGCGTTTGTCCATGTCCATATATTTTCTATCACAATGCTGGGCTTTCCGCTGAAGGGTTCTTCGCAGTTGCCCTCCGCTGTGCGGTTGCCTGCTTTGCCTCTGTCTCCTGATACAAGCGCCTGCCATACGGCAGGCAGTTGTACTACGCAACAATCTTGCAAAACAGGTTGGTACCGAAGGTGGGACTTGAACCCACACGGGTTACCCCACACGATTTTGAGTCGTGCGCGTCTGCCATTCCGCCACTTCGGCTTACCCAAAAGCGCTCTGCAGTATACCCATAGGGCGGTGAGACCGTCAAATATCTGTTGGTCTGTGGGTGTAAATTGATCATATATTTATAAACAACCTGCTTTGGCTCAAAGGTATTACAGGTACACTCTTCTCACTTTTGCTTCTCATTTATGCTATAGTACAGCCATGATGCGAGAAGCCATGCTACCGTCCGGCGCGGAACAGCAGCTTATCGAACAGGCCAACGCCGGCGACCTCAATGCCTTTAATCAACTGGTGCTGATTTACCAGAACCTGGCCTACAGTGTTGCCTATCGCACGCTGCAGGATGAGGATGCCGCCGCCGATGCCGTGCAGGAAAGTATGATCAAAGCCTTTCGTGGCCTGGCCGGCTTTCAAGGCGGCAGCTTCAAGAGTTGGTTGGTTCGCATTGTCGTCAACACCTGTTATGACATGCTACGCAGCCTTAAACGGCGGCCCACCACCAGCCTGGATGATTTTGACGATAGTGACGAACTCAGCAGTGACTACAGCGCACAACTGGAAGATCCGCTGGAGCGGCCTGATGCTTTTGTCCAGCGAATGGAATTGAGCGCATTGATTGAGCAAGGAATCGGGCGGCTGCCGGCGGACCAGCGGCTGGCCTTGACTCTATGTGACATCCACGGCTATGCCTATGAAGAAATTAGTGCAATGACAGGTATGCCGATGGGCACGGTGAAGTCGCGTATCAACCGGGCGCGTGCCAGGCTGCGCGAATACTTATTGCAGCATTCGGAACTATTGCCCGCTTCATTCCGTCCCTAAGTTGTAGGATTGCCGTTACGTTGTCGATCTCTATACGCAGCAGGCGGCAAATCAAAAAGCTGAAATGACAAGTGCGCCTTATCCACAAGTAACCAACGAACTGCTCTCGGCCTATATCGACGAGGCAGTAAGTGAAGATGAGCGCCGCCTGATTGAAAAGGCTGTGGCGGGTGACCCCGAAGTAGCTTGGCGGCTGGCGACGTTGCGCGCCACCGTGCAGCTGCTGCGCGAACTGCCGGCATTGTCGCTGCCACGCTCTTTTCTGCTGACCCCAGAGCAGGCCGGCCAACATGCGGCGTCGGCTGCGCCGGCCAAGCCGGCGCCAGACACTTTGTCGCCTGGCTGGTGGCAGGCGTGGGTGCACTTTTGGCGTGCTGGCAGCCCGGTCTTGCGCAACGCCATGGCTGCCAGCTTTGCCCTGTTGCTGGTATTGTTGATCGCCCCGCGTCTCGTAGTCCCTGGCTCTTTGTCTGAGACTTCTTTGTCTGAGGCTGCCGCCACACAAACGGCTTCTTCACCACTTGCACAGCCTGCACCCGCTTTGGTACAGACAGCAGCGAGCGACCGTGCAGAGAGCCGGCCAGACGCAGCCTTTGCGCCGCCCGCCGGCGGCCAAGTCGAAGCGGCACAGGCCAAAGCGATCCAGGAGGCGCCGGCACAGCAGGATGCGCCGCTTGCCGCTGCAAAAGCTGCCGGTCAAACTGCAGCGGATGTGACGGGGCAAGCAGCGTCGCAAACTGCTGCTCAGCCGGTGGAAGACGAAACTTTAGCGGAAGATAGCACAGTTGCTGCTGCCGGTGCGTTGAACAGTGCCATGCCTGCCAGTACGCCTGCCAGTGCGCCAGGCGCACGTCCGGAGGCCGGCCCCAATGATGGGCTGTCTATGGCTGCAGCGCCGGCTGGTGCAGCCGCAGCGGATGGAAGCTCGGTATTAGACGCAGCACGCGAACAGATGAGCAGCTCTGCCGGCGCGGCGCCGGCGGCATCTGCTGTCTCTGCTGCGTCCGATGTCGCTTCTGCATCTGCTTTCTCCACTGGCGTCACAACGGCTGGGGTGACAGAGACCAGCCAACAGGCCTATACTACAGAGGAACCGGCTGCGGTGGCGCCGGCATCAGGTCAAGAGACAGGTCAAGAGACAGGAGCATCAGCCACATCTGAAAATCCTGCCGCCGCTGTCGCTGCAATTGCTGTTCCAACTACCATTCCAACTACCATTCCAACTACCATTCCAACTGCGGTTCCGGCTGCAGAGGTGGCTGAGACTGCTCCTAACTCGGTTCCGGCTGCCTCCGCTGGGGTGGCAGACAGCGCGCTTGTGGTGCAAGTCCGACCGCCTGCCTGGTTGTCTATCGCTCTCCAGACCGCTGCGCTCTTGGCAGGCATGGCCACAATTGTCTTTGCCCTGCTCTGGTGGCGCAGCCGCTTGCCAAACTCGCACGCGTGAGTAAGGCTGTGCTCCCGGCGCTGCACGTCAAATTTGAGATGAAAGTGAAAAATGCCTGAACTGCCCGAAGTGGAAACCTATGTGCGCGAGTTGGAGCCGCTGCTGGCTGGGCGACAGGTGGTGGCAGCACATGTGCTGTGGCCGCGCACGATAGCCGACCCGTCCCCAGATGCGTTTGTCGCACGCTTGGTGGGCCAGCATTTTGTCGGCTTTGGCCGGCGCGCCAAGTACATGCTGCTGGGGCTGGAGAGCGGCGACACGCTGATCGTTCACCTGCGCATGACAGGCCACCTGCACCTCAAGGAGGCCGGCGCACTGCCCGACTCCCACACGCACGTGCTGTTTGATCTCGATGATGGCCGCCGCCTGCACTTTCAGGATACGCGCAAGTTTGGGCGTATGTGGCTGACGGCAGAGCCGGAGGCGCTTTTCTCAAAGTTGGGTCCGGAACCGTTGAGCGATGAATTTAATGGAGAAGCGCTGGCGCACAAGCTGACCGGGCGCAAGGCAGCGATTAAAGCGCTGCTGCTTGACCAATCATTGGCCGCCGGCGTCGGCAACATATACGCCGATGAGGCGCTTTTTCGTGCTGGGCTGCACCCCACGCGGCCCGGGGGCAGCTTGACGTCGGAAGAAATCGCTCGGCTGCGCGGCGCAGTGGCTGCCGTATTGGCGGAAGGCATCGCCGCTGCCGGCAGCAGTCTGGGAACCAGCAGCTTGCAGAATTACTCGCGCCCCGGCGGGCAAGCGGGCAGTTTTCAGGAGGCCCACCGCGTCTTTCGCCGCACCGGTCAGCCGTGTCTCGTCTGCGGCGCCCCCATTGAGCGCATTGTTGTAGGCCAGCGCAGCACGCACTTCTGCCCACACTGCCAAAGATGAGTCACTGGTGCGTCAAGAACAAGGTGTAAAAGGGCGAAAAGTGAATGTCATCGTCACTTTTCGCCCTTATCTAAACAACAATTTACATCAGCACCATATCTTCAATCCCGGCTGCCGCGCGCAGTTCCTCGGCGCGATCAGTGTTCTCCCAGGGTAGAGAGATGTCGTCGCGACCAAAATGGCCGTAGGTCGACGTCTGGCGGTAGATTGGCCGGCGCAGATCGAGGTCGCGAATGATAGCGCCGGGGCGCAAGTCAAAATACTCCTGGATCAACTCGCTGATCTTGTGGTCGTCGATACGTCCAGTGCCAAAGGTCTCCACATTCACACTCAGCGGTCTGGCGACGCCGATGGCATAAGCCAGTTGAATCTCACAACGTGTGGCAATGCCGGAGGCTACAATATTCTTGGCAACCCAGCGCGCTGCATAGGCTGCACTGCGGTCCACTTTGGTGCTGTCTTTGCCCGAAAAGGCGCCGCCGCCATGGCGGCCCATGCCCCCGTAGCTGTCGACGATGATCTTGCGCCCCGTCAGCCCCGCGTCGCCCATCGGCCCACCGACGACGAAGCGTCCGGTCGGGTTGGTAAAGATAAGCATATCCTTGTCCACCAATTCGGCAGGCAACACGGGATCGATCACATACTCGATCAGCCCGGCGCGAATCTCGGCTTGCGTGACGTGCGGATCATGTTGGGTGCTGATCAACACAGTGTGAATACGCTTGGGCTTGCCATAGGCGTACTCCACCGTGACCTGCGTCTTGCCGTCGGGACGCAACCAAGGCAAAATAGCCTGTTTGCGCACCTCGGCGAGACGGCGCGCCAGCTTGTGGGCTAGAAAAATGGGCATCGGCATCAGCGTCGGCGTCTCATCGCAGGCAAAGCCAAACATCATGCCCTGGTCGCCGGCGCCGACGGCCTCAATCTCGTCGTGCATTTCGCCTGTTTTGTGCTCCAATGCCTCATCTACGCCCAGTGCAATGTCCGGGCTTTGCGCGGCAATGGCAATCTGTACGCCACAGGTGTTGCCGTCAAAGCCCTTTTCGCTGGAATCAAAGCCGATTTCCTTGACCACCTGGCGCACCAGGTCGTCAAAATTGACAAAGGCATTGGTTGTAATCTCGCCCATACAGATCACAAAGCCGGTCTTAATTGCTGTTTCACAGGCCACGCGCGCCATTGGGTCTTGCGCCATGATGGCATCAAGCACGGCATCGCTGATCTGGTCGCACATCTTGTCCGGATGCCCTTCCGTTACGGACTCGCTGGTGAACAGCAGGCTCGGTGCAGTCATAAAAGTACTCATTTGTCTCTCTCCTTGCTTTCGTCTAAGCCTAGTGCCCCGTGCCCATGCTCCACTCATTCAAATAGTGCTCCTGCTCTGCGGTCAAGGTGTCGATCTTTACACCCATTGCCTCGAGCTTGAGCGCGGCAATCTCATTGTCGATTTCCAGCGGCACATCATAGACATCACCCTTCAGTTCGCCGCCTTTTTTGAGGATGTATTCAGCGGACAGCGCCTGGTTGGCAAAGCTCATATCCATTACGGCGCTGGGATGGCCTTCCGCCGCAGCCAGGTTGACCAGTCGGCCTTCACCTGCGACATAAATGCGCCGACCATCCGGCAGCGTGTATTCGTCCAGCGAGTCGCGCACGCGCGTCACCTTGTCTGCCATCTGTCCCAGAGATTTCATATTGATTTCGACATCAAAGTGGCCGCTGTTGGCGACAATGGCGCCGTCGCGCATGATCTCCAGGTGGTGGGTGTCGATGACATGGATGTCGCCCGTGGCGCTGCAGAAGATGTGGCCCACTTCCGCCGCCTCGTTCATCGGCATGACGCGGAAGCCATCCATGACTGCCTCCAGCGCATGCAGCGGGTCGATCTCGGTGACGATTACATTGGCGCCCATGCCGCGAGCGCGCATGGCAATCCCCTTGCCGCACCAGCCGTACCCGCCGACGACAAAGTTCTTACCTGCCAGCAGCACATTGGTGGCGCGGATAATGCCGTCAATTGTACTCTGGCCGGTGCCGTTGCGGTTGTCAAAGAAATGCTTGGTCTGAGCGTCGTTGACGGCGATAACCGGGAACTGCAGCTTGCCCGCCGCAGCCATGGCGCGCAGGCGGATGACGCCGGTGGTGGTCTCTTCCGTGCCGCCGATGACATTCTCCAGCAGGTTGCTGCGCTGGGTGTGCAGCATGGCGACCAGGTCCATCCCATCGTCCATCGTGATGTGCGGTTTGAGATCCAGCGCGCTGTTGAGATGGCTGTTGTACTGGTCGACCGATTCACCCTTGATGGCATAGACCGGCATCTCGTAATAGGCCACCAGGGCAGCGGCAATGTCGTCTTGCGTGCTCAGCGGATTGGAGGCGCATAAGGCCGTTTCGGCGCCGCCTGCCAGCAGAATGCGCATGAGGTTGGCCGTTTCGGCGGTGACGTGCATGGCTCCCGCCACGCGTATCCCTTTGAAGGGCTGCTCGCGCTTAAAGCGTTGCTCGAGCAGATCGAGGACAGGCATTTCTTTGGCTGCCCACTGCATGCGAAAGCGGCCGCGTTCGGCCAGCTTGATGTCGGCGATGTCATACGTGTGGTCTTTGCTGACCACAGAATTTGCTGCTGTCATACTGGTTTTCTCTCCTTGAATCATTTAAATAACGGTGCGTCGCCCTTTGCCTTCTAGGTAGGGCGTGTGAACGGTAAAGCCGTGGGCCAGATAAATAGCTTGCGCGCCTGAATTGCGCTGGTCCACGTTGAGCACAATATTACTCACCCCACAGCGGATCAGTTCGCTGACGAGGGCACGCAAGATGGCTGTCGAAAAACCGCGGCGGCGATAGGCAGGGTGGGTGTACATATTGCCCACGGCGGCGATGCCGGCCGTAAAGTCAACGACATGTGTGCCACCCATCGCCAGCAGTTCCTGTCCCGCCCCCCAAACGCCAAAAAAGATGCCGGTTTCCAACTGAGCCGGAGAAAAGGCATCCGGCGCAAAACGGCCGCCCTGCGCCAGCAATTGTTGAATGGCACCGGCCTGTGTGCGATCCAGCCGGCCCGGCGTCACGCTGCTTTGTCTGTTCTCCTCGACAGCCTGTGGGGCGGTCAGTACCATGCGCCACATGGGGTGCAGGTCGCCGGTCAGATCATAGTGGCGGGCGACGACTGGAAGATGCTGCTCGCGGATGCTGGCATACACAACAGGCGGCAGATCAGCCTGCACTAATGCCGCAGCCAGCATATCCGTTTCCCCCATCGTAAACAGGATCGGTGGTTCCAGCCCGCTGTAGATGAGCGCCAGCGCCTCACTGCTGCCGGCGGTGGCCGTGATCCAGCGGCAGTCAGCCGCCAGCGCTGGCTGTAAATCCGCCAGGGCATAGGTGGCCCAAGCCGGATCCGCCATCAAGATGCGACGCAGCTGGGCGACGTCGTTTTCGCTGCTGACTACGTGCGGAGCCGGCGTTTGGCTTACCTGCTGCACGCTAGGGGTCTGCACGGGCGCCATTTACGCCACCTGCCCCAAACGTGCCAGCCGCACGTCGGCGCCGAAATTCTCAGCATAGCGTTCGCTTAACTGGGCCAGCGTGAACGAGTGCGAAGTGGTGCCGTTGTGTTCGAGTGCATACGCCCCACACAGTGCGCCGACACGCCCACAAACCTCCCAGGGCAGCCCAGCCAGCAGCGCCGCAAACAGCCCGCCGCGGTAGGCATCGCCCGCCCCCGTCGGATCCACCGTGCGCACGAAGCGCACCGGCGGGATAGTATAGACTTTGTCATCCACATAGATCAGCGAGCCGTCTTTGCCTATGGTGTTGACCAAGACGCCCACTTCGCCGCGGATGTCGTCCAAACTCCAGCCCGTTTTTTTCTGGATCATACCTAGCTCATATTCGTTGCACAGCAGGTAGGCTGCCCCAGGAATACTGGCCGCCAGATCTTCGCCACTCAGGCGGGCGATCTGCTGGCTGGGATCATAGGCATAGGTGATGCCGAGCCGCCGGCATTCCTGGGAATAATGCAGCATGGCCAGCGGATCATTGGGGCTGATCAATACGACTTGTACATCGGCCAGCCCCTGATCTTCCAGGCTGTAGTTGCGCGCCTGCGCCATGGCGCCGGTGTAGAAGATGGCGATCTGATTTTCTTCCAAGTCGCTGCCCACGAAGAAGGAAGCCGTATATTCGCCTTCGATCTCAACAATGTGGTCTGTGCGCAGTCCGTGCTCCTGCATCCACTGGCGGTAGTCGCCAAAGTCTTGCCCGACCGTGGCGAAGACGATCGGGTCGGCCCCCAGCAGTTTCATGGTATAGGCGATATTGGCCGCCACGCCGCCCCGCTCACGGCGCAGCGAATCGGCTAGAAAACTGAGGCTGATCTTGTCAAGCTGATCGGGCAGAATATGGTCTCGGTACAGACCGGGATAGTGCATGAGATAGTCATAGGCGACCGAGCCGGTGATGACAAACGACATAGCAGTTCCTTATACCTTTGGTTCTTGGTTGGTGTTCCAACGCGCTAGCCCGGCCGGCAGTTGCATGAGCGCCAGCCTTTCGATCAGAAGGGACGAATCGTCGCTGGCCAGAAAAAGCTGGCGATGCTGCGGGCGCACAAAGCCCTCTTTGACCGCCAAATCGATCCACTGCAACACGGGGTCAAAGTAGTGGTTAATATTGAGGAGACCAATCGGCTTGCGGTGGATGCCCAATTGTCCCCACGTTACTGCCTCAAATAACTCATCCATCGTGCCGAAGCCGCCGGGCATGGCAATAAAGGCGTCACAGTGCTCGTTCATCAGCGCCTTGCGCTCATGCATGGTCTGCACCACCACCGTCTCGCCGATACTGTCACCTGCCATCTCGCGTGTGGTCAGTGGTTCAGGAATAAAGCCAAGCACATCGCCGCCGCGTTCGTGCACCGTGCGCGCCAGGACACCCATCAACCCCACGCTGCCTGCGCCATAAACGAGGCGAATACCGCGGCTGACCAGCTCACGCCCCAGCGTCTCAGCGGCCAGGCGATAGACATCTTTGCTGCCCGTACTTGAACCGCAAAACACACAGATGCTGCGAATCTGATTCATTTGCGCTGCTCCCGATTGGCCAGCATACGCGCCTCGGCCGCAATTTTCGCCTGGCGCAGCGTGCTGCTGAAAGGCGAGTAGCAAACCCCTTCTTCGGTGACGATTGCGGTCAAATATTTGTGTGGGGTCACGTCGAAGGCTGGATTGTAGACGCGGACATTCTCCGGCGCGATGTTGACGCCGCCAATGTGCGTCACCTCATGGCTGTCACGTTCTTCAATCGGAATTTGGTCGCCATCGGGCAGATTGAGGTCAATGGTGCTGGTCGGCACCACGGCATAGACGGGGATGCCGTTTTCGCGGGCCACGACGGCCAGCTTATACGTGCCTACTTTGTTGGCGACATCGCCGTTGGCCGCTACGCGGTCGGCGCCGAATATGACGGCGTCCACTTTGCCCGTACGCATCAAGTGGCCGGCGGCGTTGTCGGTGATGAGATGCATAGGGATTTCCGCCCGCATCAACTCCCAGGCGGTCAGGCGCGCCCCTTGCAGGCGCGGGCGTGTCTCGTCCACCCAGACATGGATCTGCTTGCCTTGCTCTTGGCAGGCAAAGATGACGCCCAGCGCCGTGCCGAAGTCGACGGCAGCCAGTGCGCCGGTATTGCAGTGGTGCAGCAGATTGGCGCCGTCGGGGATCAAGGCTGCACCGTGAAAGCCCATGCGCCGGTTGATCTCTACATCTTCATCGGCCAATGTTTCCGCCTCGGCCAGCAGAAGCCGGCGCAGGTCATCCACAGCCGTGAGATCGCTGTGTTCGACCACGTCGAGCATGCGTTGGGTGGCCCAACTGAGGTTGACCGCTGTGGGCCGGGCGGCATCAAGCGTCTGTTTGGCCGCGGCCAGATCGTGCAGCAGCGTCGCGCGATTGCCTGTCTGGCTGTGGCTGGCCGCCAGCACCATTCCATAGGCGCCGGTGGCGCCGATTGCCGGCGCACCGCGCACCACCATATCACGAATGCTGAAGGCAACTTCGTCTACGTCGCCGAATTCGGCGATGACGAATTGCGCCGGCAGCAGCCGTTGGTCGATCATCTTGACGCGGTCGTCTTCCCAAAAGACCGTGCGCATTGCATTTCTCCTAAAGAAAAACCCTCCGGCATAACTCACCAGGAGGGTCGAAACAACGATCAGACAGGATCGGCGTCGTCTTCACTGGGTCTTGCGGTGTGCATTGGTTGGGGCCGCCCAGCGCAGCATTGCGCGCAGCCGACATCCAACCTGTTAATGCACACAGCAACCGGTAACCGGGACTCCAGTGGGTTGCGCCATCCAGCCGTGCCGGAGGGCAAAGTGCTTCCATTGCGACGGCGCATTTGTGCGCCAATCGATGGGGTAGAGTACTGCAAGAGGCGCGCCCTGTCAAACAGGACGCGCCTTTGTGGGTGTACAAGCGGCGTGTGCGGAGGCGTCTTTTCCCTTCCGCGCACGCCTATCTCTTGCTATTGCGAAGAAATATAGGACATATACGTCTTGGGCTGAATGGTATCGTCGCGATCCACGAGCATGGTCGCCTCCGGTATGCCCGTGACGGGTGTCGTCTGTCCCTGGGTATTGGTGGCTGCGGCTTCAAACGCATAGATGCCGTTGCCCAAGTCGATAGGGAAGGGAGCGCTGTTGACGGTTCCACCAAAGGTCTGCCACAGCGTCCAGGGCTGCACCTGTGTGCCCTGGAAGTCGAACACCCGGTAGTAAATTTCGTAGCTGTTGATCGTTGTGCCGGGCGGCGTGCTCCCCGTCCAGTTCAGTGTAAACGAAGTTGTCACCAGCGAAGTCGACGTGATGATGTTGGGGGTGAATGGGGTCATTTTGGCGATTGGGTACAGCACCACCGTCGTCTGCACCTGCGCCCCAGGCGGGAATTGGCCGGCATTGCCCAGTGTGTCGCGCGCCCGCGCGCGGAAGCCGAAAGCCTGCTCGCTTTGGGCATTGGTGATCGTATAGGAGATCAGCGGGCTGCCGCTGAGCAATTCTAGCCACGGGCCGCCGTTGACCTGGTACTGCACGTCGTAACCGGCCACACCTACCGGTGTGGCGCCGGCGCTCCAATTGACGGTAAAATTGGCTGTATAAGTAAAGGTCGGCAGCGGATTGAAGGTGACAGCGGGTGCTTGCGAGACAATGGTTGTCGTCGTCTGCGGACCATTCGGTTTGGGTTCAATGTTGCCGGCATTGTCGTCGGCGTACTCGCGGAAGTCTACAAACGAACCGTTGGGCGCAAAATTGTTAAAGAGGTAGGAGGTGTCGGTTGTGCTCTTCCAATCCACCCACGCTCCGCCGTTAATGCGGTACTCGACATGCCATTTACGAATGCCGCTCGGCTTGCAGCCGCTGGGCGCGCGATCTGACCCGCTCCAACTGGAAGTAAATGCGCCGGTCGAATAGGTGGGTAGCGGATTCATGGTGGTGACCGGGGCCAGTGTATCGCATTCGTAGTTAACCAGCAGGTAAGGGGCCGAGCCACCATACTCGCGCGAGCGGAAGATGCGCGCGCGGCCCAGCGAGGGAGTTTCATCACCAATGATGATCAACCCACTGTTGCTCTGGCCGTTTACCCACTGCTGCACTTGATTGGTGAGATCAAAACTAGCCCATCCCGGCTGTGAGCCGACAGTTCCCAACTGGAACTGGCTGCCGCCGATGCCCGCGGCATTGTTCCAATCTGCGGTGCTTTCACTCCAGCTTTGCGTGGCGGGCGCGGCATTGAGCTGCATGCTGCCATCGTTGGCGGGTAGCGCGAAGTCTAAATACATGACAAGCTGCGCACCGGAGATTTTGGAGTTGCGAGGAATGCTGTCCAGATTAAACTTGATCAATGGCCGCACGGCGTTAAAGTTGGCATACCAGCCGACATCCAAATTGCTGAGACCGCTGAAGTTGACGTCCGGCTGCCCGCTGGAAATAAAGGTATCCTTCAGTGCAGTCAGTTTTACGGTCTGACCTACGGCAACATCACTGCTGAGTTCTACCGGCTCCGCCGGTGCAGTGGGCTGCCCTACATCGTCCTGCGCCCAAGCTTGGGCCGGCAGCACAAGCGGAGCCAACAGGAGCGCCAAGATTAGTGCGCCTGCCCGGCAGGAACGCAACCACACAAGATTCGGCAAGTGAAAGCGCTGTTGCATGGAACTCTTCTCCTTTAAAACAAGATGGTTTACAGCGACTGGTGTGGGGGCCACCAGTCGCTCCCCGCAATGAATCAGTTGCTGCTCACGTAAGGTGCAAAGGACCGTGGCTGCACCTGATCTGCCAGATCGACAATCACACTGCTGCGCCCCAGGCGGGCAAGCGGATTGTTGAGATCCGTTTCCTGCCCCAGCGAGTTGACAGCCGTAATGTCAAACGTGTAGGGACCGTCGCCTAATCCGAGCGCGAGATAAGGGAACACGGCGCTGGTTTCGGCTGGGCCAAAGGCCTGCCAAAAGGTGCGCGGCTGATTTTGATAGGTATAGAAGACGCGGAACTGCGTGATCGGCGCAATTGCCGGCGCTGCGCCACTCCATGCGAGGCTGATGCTGTCCGTCACCGGCGAGGTCGGCTTGATTATGGTGGGGGTGATCGGCTCCTGCACTACGACCGGGAAATCCAGCACAAGTGTCTCTGCCTGTGCCGCCAACGGCCATGTCTGTACATTACCGACCTGGTCGGTGGCGCGCACGCGGAAGCCATACGTCTGCGGCGCCTGCGCACCGGTGACCTGGTAGCTGGTGGCAAGTGTCTGGCTGATCAATGGCTGCCAGGGACCGTCGTTGACGGCAAATTCTACATCATAGGAGGCAATGCCGGACAAGTTATCGGACCCGGTCCAATTGACGATAAACGAGGTAAATGTCTGCACTTCCGGCAGCGGCGTAATTGTCGAGGTCGGCGGCTCTGAATCAACCGTTGTGCTCGCCTGGGCTGAAGTGAACTGGCCTACGTTGCCGGCATTGTCTGTGGCGCGGGCACGGAACTCAACAAAGACCCCATTGGGCGCCAGTCTGGTAAAGGCATTGTCGGTCGATTGCGTGCGCTGCTTCCAGTTGTTCCAGTTGCCGCCGTTGATGCGGTACTCCACGTCGTAGTTGGCAATCCCCGACGGTGCGCAGCCGCTGGGCGCAAAATCCTGCCCACTCCAGAAAACGCGGAAATCAGCCGCTGAAAAGCGCGGCAGTGCCTGGACAGTTGCTGTGGGCGGTACGTTGTCGCAGTTGGCGGTGAAATTAACTACAAGCCGTGGAGCGCTGTCTGTCTCGCGTGAACGGAGCACACGCCAGCGGCCACGTGAAGGTGTCTCGTCGCCCGTGATAATCACGCCGAAGTTGGGCTGTGTCGCACTCAGCCATGCCTGGACGGATTCGCGTGCGCCGCCGCTTTGCCAACCGATGCTGCCGGGCACGGAGCCAAGCGAAAGCGATTGCCCACCCAAAAAATTGGCGTTATTCCAGTTGACGTTACCTTCATTCCACGCCTGGCGCATAAACTGCGCGCGAAAGTCCATGTTGCCATCGCCCACCGGAATTACCTGTGACTGGAAAAGTTCATAGCGGGCGCTGTTGATGACGGCGTTGGCTGGAATCGAAGAAAGATCAAACTGCAGCAAAATGCGCATGGCTTCTTGTCCGCCGCTTTGCCAGCCCAAATTGAGATTGACGCTGCCGCCAAAGTTCGTATTGGGAAAAGCTGACGAAATATATGCATCCTGGGTTGCCGGCAAAGAGACTTCCCGCGTAATGGCGCCGGGTGTGTCTGCCGCTGCCGGCGCTGTCTGCTCACCAGACTGCACAGCAGGCGGCTCGGCTGTAGGCAGTACACTCTGTGCCATTACGCGTGCTGACCCTGCAGGCGACAACCCCATCCCGGCGCACAGCCCGAGGAGCACAAGCGCGGCGATGATTCGCCTGGCCACCAAAAGCGGATCTGGACGATTGATGAAACTCATAGTGGACTCTCCTTCTGCTAAAGCCATGTGATTGTGAAAAGCATCAATGTGCAGCGAGATCCGCCATTGCCAATCGAGCAGCATCGAACACACCTTGTTTTCTGGCTATTGTAGCAAGGTTTTTGCTTAAGTAGAAATTAAGCGTATCCGTGATCTCGGTTTAGGTGACGTTCTGCGCTGTGGTCGTTGCAGCTGCGACCACATCTATCATACCGCAAAATTCTTTTCCAGTAATGTTTGTATAGGAAACAGCGGGTAATCGTTGTTGGAGCTAAGCCGCCGGCCTCAGCATGCTGTTGCTGCTTCATCCCACGTTCCATTGTGATCTGATTAGATGAGTTGGGGAGATCCCTTGCGCCCACAGTATCGAACGCATGTTTTCAAGCCTTGCTCTGCATGGTAAAATTGCAGGATGAATCGCGAAATGCCGGAGAAACTGGCTCAGAAGCTCGACAACCTGCCTAACGCGCCCGGTTGCTACCAGATGCACAACGCCGCCGGCAAGGTAATTTATGTCGGCAAGGCAGTTGTGCTGCGCAACCGCGTGCGCTCTTATTTTCATGCTTCGGCTAATCACAATGCTAAGACCCTGGCATTGGTGGAAGAAATTGCCGATGTCACCTGGTGGGTGACAAAGACTGAACTGGAAGCGTTGATCCTTGAAAATGAGTTGATCAAACGCTTTAAGCCGCGCTATAATGTGCGTCTCAAGGACGACAAGAGCTTTCCTTATATCAAGGTCAACTGGCAGCACGATTTTCCCAAGGTGCAGGTAGTGCGACGCATGAGCAAAGACGGAGCGCGCTACTTTGGCCCCTATACCTCCAGCCGTGCCTGTTACCACACGTTGGACGCTTTGCGCCGGGTCTTTCCTTATCTGGATTGTGATCGCGAGATTACCGGCCACGACCCGCGCCCTTGTCTCTACTACCATATCAAGTTGTGCGGCGGTCCATGCATCGGCGCACAAGACAGGACGGAGTATCGGGCGACGGTACGCCAGTTGATGAGCTTTTTGGAAGGGGACACCGACCAAGTGCTCAAGCAGTTGGAAGAGCAGATGGGGCGCGCAGCGGAAAACATGCAGTTTGAGCTGGCGGCGCTATATCGCGACCGGCTGCAGGCGGCGCAGCGGATTGCTGATCAGCAGAAGATCATTACAGCTTCGCAAGAAGATGCCGACTACATTGCTCTGGCCCAAGATGCACGCACTGCCGATACTTCCGTGCAGGTCTTTATGGTGCGCCATGGACGGCTGGTTGGCCGCGACAATTTCTTGTTGGAAGGAGCCGACGTGCTTGATCTCTACGCCGCTAGCGAGAACGCTGCCGCCGACGGGGGCGGCGGCGCTGAAACATGGCGTTTGGGGAGGTTGACCGGCATTTTTATCCAGCAGTTTTACGACAATGCGCCTTTTGTTCCCAAACTGATTTTGGTGCAGGCTATGCCGTCCGATCGCCCGGTGCTGGAAGAGTGGCTCGCCGACAAGCGCAGTATGAAGGTGGAACTGCGTGTTCCGCGGCGGGGCGATAAGCTAAAACTCATGGAGATGGCACGCGAGAACGCCGGCGAATACCTTCGTCTGCAGCAAGCTGAACGCGCTGCCGACACCAATCGCCAGACCGAAGCCGTTGCTGAACTGCAGGTTGCCCTGCGTCTGGATCGTCCGCCGTCGCGCATCGAATGCTATGATATCAGCACGCTGCAAGGGACAAACACGGTCGGCTCGATGGTGGTCTTTGTGAAGGGCGCACCCGCCAAACAGTATTACAAGCGTTTCAAAATCCGCGGCAAGGGCGGTCAAGGTGAACCGGATGACTTTGCTTCTATGCGCGAGATGTTGCGCCGTCGTTTTCGCCGTCTCGTAGAAGAACCAATCGACGCCAACGATCCCGGTAGCAAAGGACGCGAGGAAGAGGACACCTGGCGCGTGGCCCCGGATTTGGTTATCGTCGACGGCGGCAAAGGCCAGTTGACCATTGCCGTCGAGGTGCTGCAGGAATTGAACCTGTTTGGCCGTTTCCCTGTGGTTGGCCTGGCCAAGCGCGAGGAAGAGATTTATCGTCCGCACCAGTCTGATCCGCTGTGGCTCAAACGTGGCAGTGCGGCATTGCATTTGGTGCAGCGGGTGCGCGACGAGGCACACCGCTTTGGCATCACCTATCACCGCAACCTGCGCGGCAAGGAGCAGATTCACTCCAAGCTGGATGACATTCCGGGCGTAGGCCCTCGCCGTCGCAAAGCCCTTATGGCGCAATTTGAAGGCGATTTGCAGCGTGTGCGCGATGCTTCGCTTGAAGAGTTGATGGCGGTGCCCGGCATCAACCGCAAAGTTGCTGAGACAATTAAAGAGAACCTCTGACCATGATTGATGCGGATGCTGGTGTTCCTGATGCAGATATAAAGCTGCATATTCAGCAGTTGAATTTTTTGGCGGGGGTTAGCACCGCCGAGGCAGTTGAACTGCTCGCTAATTCCGTACAGGAAGTCTATCTGTATGATCGCCAGGTCCTCTGTGAGCAGGATCAGCCGATTCATGCTGTCTGGCTGATCCTAGAAGGGCGGATCAGCCAGTTTCGGCGTCAGCAGGACGCGCAGGGGAAGCCGCGCCAATCGCTGGCGCGCGAGTGCGGACCCGGCACGTTGATCGGCGCCTATGATTTTTTGTTTACGACCACTTATCGTACGCGTGCCAGCGCGCTAGAGACATGCCGGTTGTTAAAAATTGAGGCGCGGGCGCTAAGCCGGTTGATATTTCGTTTCCCGAATGTGCGCGAGCAACTTGCGCCTTTGGGGCTTATTGGCCGTCTGCGCACTTTCCCCCTGCTCGGTGCTGTTGAGTTGGTAGGGCTGGGTTTTTTGGCCGACGCCTTAACCGGAGCAGAGCATAAGGAGGGCGAAGTCCTATATCACAAGGGCGACAGCGTCGACCAGATCTATCTGCTCAGCCAGGGGCAGGTGGAACTGCGTTGGAACCGCGAGAATATCGATTGGGTGGGCAACGGCACGTTTTTGGGGCTGGCGCACCATGCGGGGGGCGCACCCGTCGTCAATGTAGAACACGACTGCATTGTCAGCATTAAGGCTGAAATTTATGCCGCACCCCGCTCCACCTTCATGAGCATCACCGGTCTGCGGCCCGATGACAGCGGGCTTGAATTAATTGCCCAGCGCATCGAATTAATTAGAGGCTTGTCGATATTCAGTAAATTTAAAGCAGTGCAGAAACAGCAGTTGGCCGGCTTTTTCTCGCATAACTGTTATCCCGCCAACCATTTGTTGATCCAGCAGAATGAGGCAGCGGACAGCTTCTGGGTGTTGATGCCGGGCAGCGGCGCCATTATTCACGCCCTTGACAAAGATGGGCGCAATATGCCCGACACACCAGTGACGGGCATGACCTACTTTGCCGAAACAGCATTGCTCGGACAGATTCCACAGGATTCGACGGTAGAGGCGGAAGCCGGCAGCCAGTGGCTGCGGCTGCATTGGCATGACTTCTATTATATGGATGAGGTTGATCCGGCTGATCTGCGCGCAGAACTGCAGATCCCCAGCGTTGTGCAGCCGGTCTTGATGGGCAAAGAGGCGCGGCGCCGCTATCCCTGGCTGCAGCCGGGTGAAACGGTAGCCTATTTCAGCCGCCGTCATTGGATCGCGTTTATCATCAAGAATTTTCTGACCCTCATCTTTATGGGGCTGGTGGTTGTATTCGGCATCGTCGGCTATGCCATGCCGGGCCAACAGATTTGGGTCATCTTTATGGTGATCGTGCTGCTTCTGCTGGCCACACTCGCACTGATCTGGGGCATCTTGGACTATCGCAACGACTGGTTGGTCGTCACCAACCGGCGCGTCGTCAACCAGGAAAAACTGCTCTTTGTGCATGTGTGGCGCAAAGAAGCGCCCCTCGAACAGATCCAAAGCATCGATTTTATTCGCACATTTATTGGGCGGTGGCTCGGCTATGGCACCTTGATTGTGCGCACTGCCGGCACGGCGGGCGAAATCGCCTTCAATTTTACAACCGACTTCACCCGCTTGCGCACGGTAATCAGAGGCCAACAAGAGCAGCGCCGCCGCCATGCCACTGCACAGAGCAAGATGAATATCCATCGTCGTTTAGAGCAGCGGCTGGGTCTGATGGTTGATCCACCCAGCCGCGTGGCGCGCGCTGAGCCACCCCCCTCCCTCCAGCCGCAGGGCTGGCGTTCGCGGCTGGCGGGACGGGAGGGGTTGGGCATCCGCTGGCAGGAAGGCAACCACATTGTCTGGCGTAAGCACTGGATGGCGCTGCTGCCGCAGATTGGGTGGACGTGGTTGGCTCCCTTTTTTATCATTACGCTGGCGCTTGGCTCATGGGCAATCTACACCCGTCTTGTGCCCACAGATTTTGAGGCTGCCGCCTATGGCGTGCAGTGGTTTCTGGCGCTGTTTGCACTGCTCTTTACCGGTCGTTTGATCTGGGTGGTTATTGACTGGTATAACGACACCTATGAAGTCAGCGATACTGAGGTCGTCAACCTGCGCAAACTGCCCTTCGGATTGACGGAAGATCGCCGTGCGGCGCCGCTGGCGCGTATTCAAAATGTAGAGATGCGTATCCCGTCGCCGCTGCACTGGCTGTTTGATTACGGTACGGTTGTGATCCAGACGGCGGCGGAGTTTGGCTCGTTGATTTTTTATTCGGTGCCCAACCCGCGTGCCGTCGCCGATGAAATTTTGGGCCGCATGGAAAAAGAACGCAAACGGCAGGAGGAGGAAGAGGCACGCCAGCGTGCGCAAGACTTGCCCGACTGGTTTGAGATGTATAACCGGCTGGAGCAGGGAGGCGCCGGCGAGAGGGTGAAGAACAACTCACCAGCCAAAACTTAAGCGGTCGATCAAGCGCTTGGGAAGTTTTGCGGCGCGCATCTGGTTCTGGGTCAATTCAATGGGATAAGCAATGCGGACGTAGGTCCAGGTCATCTGTTCCAGGTCCAGCAGTGCATAGGCCGCGCGCGCATCATTGTCGCGCGGCTGCCCTACGCTGCCGGGATTGATGATCAGCCTTTGCGTAGCCGAGGTGACAAGATGCAGTGGGCCATCGGTGCGCGGCTGAAGATATTCCACCGTTGCCATGCCCCTGTCTTCCTGCCCCTGTTCTTCCTGCCCTGGTGCTTCGTCCATTGTCACTTCGCCGGCCTTGTCTGCGCCGCCGGGCGGCATGGGAAAGTGTTGCCAACGATAGATAGCAGGCTTGTGGGTGTGGCCCACCAGGCAAATGCGCTCAGTAAAAGCCATGAAGTTTTCCAGCGCCACCGTCGGCGTCAGGATATATTCCCACACCGGCTCGCGCGGGCTGGCATGGGTGACAATGATCGACTGCTGTTGTGTGTCCGGCGGCTGCACCGGCAGATCGGCCAGCGAGTCCAGAAATTTGCGGTTGTCGAGTGTTAACTGCTCGCGCGTCCACAGCACCGCCTGGCGCGCTTGCGGATTGAAATCCTCTACGTTGATGCCTGGCCTGCCGAGCACCGCCCAGTCATGGTTGCCCATCACACACAGCGCCGCCCGCTCACGAATCAATTCGATGCATTCGTTGGGCCGCGGGCCATAGCCCACCACATCTCCCAAACACCAGATTGTGTCATAGCGTCCGGCTGCCGCCGCCAGCACGCTTTCCAGTGCGGCTTGATTGGCGTGAATATCAGAGATTACCAGCACACGTGTCATGGTTGCCATCATACCATATAATTCACATCTGGAACTTTTTTGTGGTATTGTTCCTCCTCATGCAAAACCTTTCGACGCCTGCTCAAACACAGAGTGAGCCGCCGCCGCCGCTGCGTCGTGTCGGCATCCTTTTTCATCCCAAAAAGCCTGAGTCGCATCAGCTTGCCGAACAGATGAGCGATTATCTGCGCGCCGCCGGCTTGCAAGAGATTTGGCTGGAGTCGGCGTGGGAGCAGGAGGCTACCGTGTCGCATCTGCCCAATGTGGATCTGCTGATCACGTTGGGCGGCGACGGCACACTGCTGCGGGCGGCGCGTATGGGGGCAGCGCATAAAGTGCCGATGTTAGGCGTCAAAATGGGCCGGCTTGGCTTTCTGGCCGAGGTGCAGCCGGGTGAGTGGCAGCTTCCTCTCGACCGGCTGATGGCGGGCGACTACTGGATTGAGCAGCGTCTGATGGTGCGTGTGCGCGTTGACCGCCACGACCCGCACAACGGTTCGCTTCTGCGCTCCTGCGTCTACGATGCGCTCAATGATGTTGTGCTCAGCCGCGGCAATCTGGCGCGTGTTGTGCGTATCAGCGCGGAACTGGATGGCAGCTACTTGACGACCTACACGTGTGATGGTCTGATCATCAGTACGGCGACCGGCAGCACAGGCTATGCGTTGGCCGTGAGCGGCCCAATTATGCCGCCGGAGCTGCGCAACATTCTGGTGATTCCCATCGCTCCACATCTGAGCATGGACCGTGCGGTAATTCTGGCTGAAGGTTCGACCGTGCGCCTGCGCGCTTACAGCGACTATCCGCCGATGCTGACGGTGGATGGGCAGGTAGTGGTTGAAATTGAAGAAGGCGATGAGGTCGTGGTGATTGGCAGCCCGCATCTAGCCCGCTTTGTGCGCATGCGCGACCGCGGCTATTTTTACCAGTCGCTGATGGAAAAAATGCAATGGACCGTTTAAACGGTCTGACTGGATGAACTGCTGCAGCAGCGTAGAAATTCCGTTTACACCGATATATTGATAGGAACTAACGAACCATGACACCTTCTGTCCCCAACCAACCCCCCACCCAACCATCAGAGCAGCCAGCTGGTGCGGTGCTGCATTGCGCCAACCATCCTGACGTAGAAACTTATTTGCGCTGCAACAAATGTAATAAGCCGATCTGCCTCAAATGCGCCGAACTGACTGAGGTTGGCTATCGCTGCAAAGAATGTATTCACGAGCAACAAAACGTATTTTACACGGCGATGACGAGCGACAACTGGATCGCCTTTGCGGTGGCTGCCGGTGTTACGCTGGTTGCCTGGCCGATTGTCGTGCTGCTGCTGGGTTTTGTCAGCAGCGTGTTTTGGATTTTGAGTTGGATCATCGCGGCGCTGGTGGGTTCCGGCGCGGGTGCATCTTTGGCGCAAATCATCCGCAATTCGGTCGGTCGCCGGCGCGGACGTTATATTCGCTACTTTAGCCTGGGTGGTATTTTGGTCGGTCTGTTGCTGAGTATTTTTTTGACCTACACCTTTTTGAGCTACCCTTTTATCAGCTTGCCCGGCCTGCTGTTCGGCGCCTTAGCCATCGGCTCGGCCTACCAGATGCTGCGTTAGCTGTTGTGACATGTGACACGGGGCCTGCTTTGGCGGCTCCGTGTCTGCCTGCAGCGCAGCGTGCGCTTACTGTTGCCGTAGCCACATGCTTCATCTATACTGATTGTAATCATGTCCATTTTTGCTCTCCACCGGAGGTATCCCGTGAAAACCACGTTCCTTCGCACCGGTTCACTTTTGTTCGTTTTCCTTTTGTTGGCGGCCTGCACACGCGACCGCGCCACGCCTACGGCGACGCCGGCCACGTCCGCGGCGGCCGTACAAAGCACCGTTGTGACTTCGACTGTCGGCAGCAGCGCCGATCCGATAGTGGAGAGCACCGCTGGCACCCCCACGCCGCGGCCGACTGTGGAAGAGACGCCCACGCCTGAGGCCACCTCGGCTGCGGCCAGTTTTGACTATACGGTAAAACCGGGTGAAACCCTGGCGAGCATTGCCGATAAGTTTCAGACGGAGGTGCAGACGCTGCGCGAACTCAACTTTCTGCTCGACGACAACATCTTTTCCGGCCAGATGCTGGCAGTGCCTTATGTGGAGGGCATGACGGCTGAAGGTGCGCCGACCCCGTCGCCGACACCGTTCAGCTATATTGTGCAGGCGGGCGACAGCTTGTCCAGCATTGCCTTCCAGTTCGACGTCAAGCCTGGCACTCTGATCGAGGTCAACAATATTTTGGATCCCAACAATTTGACGGTCGGCACGCCGCTGCTCATCCCTGGCTTTGTCGCTCCTGCCAGCGCTGCAAGTGGCGTTGAAGATGGTGGCGCCGTTGCAGCCGGCGAGGTCGATACAGGGAGTAGTAGTGACGCAGGCGCCGGCAGTTCCGTCGTGCATGTCGTGCAGCCCGGTGAGTCACTCGGCCAGATTGCTGCCGAATATGGCGTCGATGCGCTGGCGGTGGCACAAGCAAACAACATCAGCAACGGCAACCTGATCCGCGTCGGCCAAAAGCTGGTGATTCCCGGCGTGAGTGCACGCCAGGCGCTGGAGGCGCGCGGTGAACGGCACATCGTGCAGTCGGGAGAAAGCCTCTCCACAATTGCCGCCGATTTTGGGGTAAGCATGGAAGCCATCATGGCGGCCAACAGTCTGGATGACCCCAACACGATCGTGGTTGGGCAGGAACTGCTGATCCCACCGGCTGACTAGACCAATACTGCCGCAATTTCAGAGGCACTTTCGACACCGAGTCTCTGCAAGAAACTCGGTGTCTTTTTTTGCGCTCCTCTTGTCGAGTCTGTTATTCCGGGGTTACATAAGCGGCTGTAATGCCGCCGTCCACCACAAATTCCGATCCCGTGACAAAAGAGGATTCGTCAGAGGCCAAATACAGAGCCGCGTAGGCCATTTCCTGGGCCTCGCCAAAGCGGCCCATAGGAATGTGGACAAGACGGCGCTGACGCTTTTCTTCGCTGTCGAGAAACTTCATCAGCAGTTCGGTGCGCAGCGGGCCGGGGCAGAGTGCGTTGACGCGGATATTTTCGCGGGCGTGGATAACTGCCAACTCACGCGTCATCGACAGCACGCCGCCCTTGGAGGTTGTATAGGCCAACTGCGGCGTGGCGGCCCCCAACAGCGCAACAAACGAGGCTGTGTTGATGATCGAGCCGCCTCCGGCGCGGCGCAGGGCGGGAATGCCGTATTTGCAGCCCAGGTAGACGCCCTTGAGGTTGACCGCCATCGTTAAATCCCAGATCGCCTCTTCGGTGTGGACGGCATCGTTATCCTGACTGAGCATGATGCCGGCGTTGTTGAACAGAATGTTGAGCTTGCCAAAGCTGCTCTCAGCCTGGTTCACCATCGCTGCGCAGTCAGCGGCGTGCGCTACATCGGCATGGACAAAAACCGCCTCCCCGCCTGCCTGGCGCACCAACTGCACCGTCTCTTCGCCACCGCTGTCATTGACGTCGGCGACCACAACAGCCGCCCCCTCCTTGGCAAACAGCAGCGCCGTTGCTCGGCCAATGCCGCTGCCACTCCCCGTAATCAAGGCCACCTTGTCTTGCAGTCGCATTGGAATAAATCCCCTTTATCTGCTTTGCTTCTGAATACGAATGCCGAAAAGCGGTTTGGTTTTTGTTACGGTAGGCGCATAGTCAGTCGAAACCAAATCTTATCATGGCCAGGCGGCCCGAACAAATGAGCGGTTTTCCCTTTGCGCCCTCCAAATTGACACATCAAGCGCTTGCCGCGACAATGGGCCGTTGGAAAAACAGCCATAGGCAGCGAAACCAATAGGCAGCGAAACCCATATGCAGCGAAACGAGGTGCTTGTGTGATTGAATATGTCGTAGCCGGCGAAGCTGCCGGTGGCCGAGCAGGCGGCGATCCATTGTGGAGCCGTGATTTCTTGCAGCCTCTGGCGCCCGGCCCTTTGACTCCTTTCAGCGCCAGCGTGCTCACCGAAACCGCCGGCAGCAGTTGGTACAATTATTTTGACCGCCTGGACTTTGATCCGGCGCCCAAAGCGCGTGTGGTGCGCAACCTGCACGGTCGCCCCTATTTTACCCTCACGCTTTCGGCTCAACTGGATGCGCAACAAGCCGGCATCGAGCCACCTTCCTTGCGCATTAACGGCAGTGCGCGCCCGCTGGCGCGCTGGGAGAAGCCTAACTTATTTGCTGGTCTCAAGTTAGGTGGCGGCGCCCGCAAGATCGCCGGTGCGCTGCAGGCGCTGGATGGCGAAATCGATGCTGCGACCGCCAAAGCACAGAGCTGGCTGCAACGTGTCCAGGCAATGCACTGGTCGCAAGCCGAAATTTTGCAGATTATGGAAGAGATAGAGCGCCTCGGTGGCTCGACACTGCAGTTGTATGTCGCCGCCCGCCACAACCTGCAGTCCGCTTATCTGCGGCTGCAAGGGTTGCTGGAAGGCATGTCGTCGCCACAGCAGTTGGCTGCCCTAAATCTAGCGCTGCACGGCCAGGACGAGTTGGTGGAACTACAGATTGCCCGCGCCGTAGCCGATTTAGCGGCGATGGCCCCGGCTGAACCGGCTGTGCTCACCTTTCTGCAAGCCAATGATTTCTCAGCCTGGGCAGCCGAGTTGGTGGACGGCCCGTTTGCTGTCGCCTTCCACGGCATGCTCGCTGCATACGGCCATCGCTGCGTCGCTGAAGGTGAATTGATGACGCCACGCTGGTCGCAAGACCCCACGCCTCTTCTGACCGCCATTGCCGCCGCAGTGCGGGCCGGCGCGCGCCTTCCCGCTGCGGCTGGGGCTGATGAAGCTCCCTTTTTAGCGCTGCTGGACCGTAAGCGCCGCAAGGAGGCGCAGCCGCTGCTGCAGCAGGCGCGCCGCTGCCTGGCGCTGCAAAGCCGTGCCTTACACGCTCACGCCTATACGCTGGCTGGTACGCGCATCTGGGCATTAGCTGCCGGGCACGAAGCCATGAGCGATCAGCGGCTGCTGGCTGTAGACGACATCTTTTTCTATGAATTGGAAGAGACCAAACAAATGATGACCGGCGAGTGGAACATCAGTGATCTTTCCGGCATTCACGCCACCGCCGCTGCGCGCAAGGCGGAATGGCAGCGCTGGCAGGATGTCGCTGCAGGCGATCTGCTCGTTGCTGACTGCGAGGCAGCGGCGCAACCGGCAAACGGCGCTGCCGGTCTGCCGGGGGCCGCTGGGAAGGCAAGCGGCCCCGTTGTCACATCGCTGGCGGCATTGGCGAACGCAGGCGCTGGTAGGCCGCTTTTGGTGGGCGTGCAGGCGGACGCCGGCTGGGCCGCTGCCCTGCCCGTAGCTGCAGGGTTTATCTTGGCACAAGGCTCGCCGCTTGACCCGCTGGTAGCCGCCGCCGCGCAACTACAGATTCCGGTCGTATATGATTTGGGCGCACATGCGAACCGCTTCCGATCCGGCCAATTTGCGGCCATCGATGGTGAACTAGGAACAGTGACCGATGAACACTGAGGTAACGGGAAGTGCAGCCGTGGCGAATGAACTGATGGACAGCGAAATATTGCAACGCACAATTGTCGCTGTTGGTGTACTGGACGAATGCGGTATGCAAGCTGCGCGCGAGCGTCAGGCCAATCTGACCAAGCCGATCGGCGCACTGGGACGGCTGGAAGAGCTGAGTATTCAGCTTGCCGGCATCACGGGCCAACTGCATCCGGCGTTGACTCCGCGCCAGGTGATTGTATGTGCGGCCGATCATGGCGTGACTGCTGAAGGCGTCAGCGCCTACCCTTCCGAAGTCACGGCGCAGATGGTGTTGAATTTTCTGCACGGCGGAGCGGCCATTAATGTGTTGGCGCGCCAGTTTGGCGCGACAGTGCGCGTGCTGGATGTGGGCGTGCTGACCGACCTGCCGGCGCACCCGCAGTTGTACAGCGCCAAGATCCGCCGCGGTGCAGGCAACCTGCGGCGCGAGCCGGCTATGCAGCGCAGTGAGGCAGTCGCCGCAGTCGCTGCCGGCATCCGCGTCGCCCAAGAGGCCATCGCAGCCGGCGCACGCGTGCTGGCCACCGGCGACATGGGCATCGGCAACACGACGGCCAGCGCTGCTATTGCCGCTGTTTTGACCGATAAATCGGCTGCGCAGGTGACGGGCTTAGGTACAGGGCTGGACAGCGAGCGGTGGCGCCATAAAGTGGCTGTGATCGAAGCGGCATTAGTCTTGCACCAGCCGGATGCTGCCGATGCCATGGATGTGCTGACCAAAGTAGGTGGGCTTGAGATCGGGGCGATTGCCGGCGTGATTTTAGCCGGCGCCGCCGCGCGTGTGCCCGTTGTCGTGGACGGCATTATTTCCACGGCGGGTGCAGCGATTGCCGTGGGGCTTTGCCCTGCGGTGCGTCCTTTTTTGATCGCCGGCCATCGCAGCGTCGAACCCGGTCATGCTTTCTTGTTGGCGCACCTGGAACTGGCGCCCCTAATCGACCTGGATTTGCGTCTGGGCGAGGGCACAGGCGCTGCCTTGGCTCTGCCGTTGCTGGATGCTGCTGTGGCTACTCTGAATGAGATGGCTACGTTTGCCGAAGCCCAGGTCTCGGAGCGCGAAGGCTGATCGTGGTACAATGGCCGAATGTTTGCATTGCAACAACTACCACTATTTGAAACCAATCCATGACTACAAAAGTAATCTCTCCAAATGTGGAGATTGACAGTCGCAGCGCAATAGAGGGAGCCAGCCCTCGTATCTCCATTGTCATTCCGCTGTACAATGAAGAAGAGAGCATTCCAGCCCTGTGGGAAGCGCTTGACCAGGCAATCGCCAATTACGCCGAACCAGCCGAAGTCATTATCGTTGACGATGGTTCCAAGGATCGCAGCTTTGCTCTTTTGAGTGAGATTGCCGCCCGCGACCCGCGTTTTACGATCATTCGCTTCCGCCGCAATTTTGGCCAGACGGCCGGTTTTGCCGCTGGTTTTGCCCAGGCGCGCGGCGACGTCGTCATTACGATGGATGCCGACCTGCAGAATGATCCGATGGATATCCCCAAATTGATGGCCAAGATTGATGAAGGCTACGACATCGTCAGCGGTTGGCGCAAGGATCGGCAGGATCGCTATTTGGATCGCAAGCTGCCTTCCATGATGGCCAACCGGCTGATCTCCAATGTCACCGATGTACGGCTGCACGATTATGGCTGCTCTCTCAAAGCCTATCGCCGTGACGTGCTCCAGCATGTCCACTTGTACGGGGAATTACATCGTTTTATTCCGGCGCTGGCCTCCCAAGTGGGCGGTACGGTGACGGAGGTGCCGGTCAATCATCGTGCGCGCCGGTTTGGCCGTTCCAAGTATGGGATCAGCCGCACCGTGCGTGTGATGCTCGATCTGATTACGGTCTGGTTTATGGGCACCTACTCCACGCGCCCAATTCATGTATTCGGCACATTGGGGCTGCTCTCCGCCGCTGCAGGCGTAGCGATTGGCCTCTTTCTCACCTTTCTCAAAGTCTTCCTGCAGGAAAATATCGGCAACCGCCCGCTGCTGCTGCTGGCTGTGCTGCTGGTGGTGATCGGCGTACAACTGATCACGATGGGTCTGCTGGGTGAAATGATCACCCGCACCTACTACGAGAGCCAGAACAAGCCCATCTACGTGGTGCGCGAGATACTCAACGATAAGAACGAGGGGTAGCGCTAAGCGCCAGGTACCGTAGAAGACATAAAAAGGGGTCGGCCTCACGTAGAGACCGGCCCCTTTTTTATGCTTGCCTATGCCCACAAGAGGGCTGTTCCTATTTTTTCACGGTGGGCGCGTACAGGCGGCTGTCGCAGGCAATATTGGGGAGGCCAAAGCTGGGACAGACCGACAGGCTCCAGGCGCCGCCATCAGGAATGCGGGCGACCATGCCGAACGGCGTCGGATCATCAATGTCATAGAAGTCAATGCGCACTGAACCCTGACCGCCATACAGACCAACATAAGCGCTAGATTTATTGAGATTGAAAGGCAGATGCAGCGGCGGTTGATAGTTGCGCAGGGTGTTCTGACCTTTGTCGTCATCCGCTAAGAACATCATTCGTTCTCCCGCACCCAGGCTCAGCCCGTCCGGCAGCACAAAGCGCAGCGGCAGATCCCGGTTATCGGTGAGGGAGAGTCCATTGAGGCCGACACTTTCCGTCCCTGGATTGTAAAGCTCGATCCAGTCGGGCGTTTCGGCCGGCTCGTCCGGATCAACGTATTGGCTGCCGTTCTCGACAACAACCTCATTGATTAGCAGCAGCGGCGCCGTGTAGCCGGTCAGATAGCGGCGTTCGCGGCCGAGAAGCGGCGTGCGGGCGATCTCTCCCTCATTGTCGGTGGCCTGCACATAGTAGGTGACCAGTGTATTGTTGGGGTGGCCGGGAATCTCTGCGGCATAAACATCGCCGCCCTGCGCCTGCATAGGAACTGCCTGCTCACCCGCCACCGACGTCGAATAATAGAGAGTGACGCTCACCACCGCACTCGTGTCCGTGACGGTGACGCTGACAGCTACCGGCGCACCGATTGGGGCTGGATAAGGCGGCTTGCTGAGGGACGACAGGCGCGGCGGATTGACAGCGTTGGTGCTGCCTGGGGAAGCTGCGGGCAAAATCGCCGGCGTTCCGCTGCCATCTGGGTTGCGCCCATACGATTGATCGGTCTCAAGCGCCGGGTAGTCGATGCGGTCAAGAATGTCTTTGGTCGCTACGTTGTACAAGATGACGGATTCGTTTCCGCCGGCACTCAGTTTGAAATCCGTGTGCAGCGGCCCTTGCTTTACGTCGCCATCGGCATAAAAGACGAGAAAACCACCGGTAGGGATGGTAAGCCCACTGGTGATGGCAAAGCCCCCTTCCAGCGGCTCGCCGTCGGCCAAGCCTAGACCATCCAAGCTGACTGTGTCCGGCCCCGGGTTGTACAACTCAAGCCAGTCCGGCGTTTCACCCGGCTCATCGGGGTCAATCAAGGTTTTATCGTTGGAAGCCATTAGTTCGTTGATACGAATGGCGTCTTGGGCGCTGACGGTGTCCGGCAGGGGCGCTAGGCTGCGATCTTGCGCTGCGCCGGAATGATAGGCGAGAAGTAAAGCCATAACGGGAGCGAATACAACAAGACACAATGCGCAAATGATCTGTTTTGGGTGTGACATGTGATGCAACTCCGTGAAAAGGACCACAAGCTAAGGCAAACAAAGGTTCTGCTTAGCGGCAGGCCGTGCCGTTGGCGATAAGCGGGGCATAAACGTTTGCCGTGATGACGAGCAGTTGATCCATATTGTAGGCGCCGGGCGTGGCGGCGCCCAATATCTTCCAGTCGGGGCCGCCATTGGGATAGCGGCCGTAGGTCACATCGGCTACCATGCCATCATACTTGACCTGGTCAAGCAGGCGAAAGGAGCGGGCGGCTTTATCAATCAAGGTAACGCTTTCCCCACCCTTGCTCAGCCGAAAGTTCGTGTGCAGCGGTCCCTGTTCAGGTTCGCCATCCGCAATAAACACCAGAAAGCCTTTGGCGCCAATAACGACGCCGTCGGGAATGCGGAACAACTGCGCATTGGCCGGATCGTCAGTGAGAAACATGCCGCCCAAATTGACCGGCACAGCGGCCGGGTTGTACAGTTCGATCCAGTCTGGATACTCCTGCGGCTCGTTTGGGTCTTCCAACGTGTGTGTATTGTCCGCCATGATTTCGTTGATAACGACTCCAAGCTGTGTGGTGTCCTGTGGCGCATTCAGTATATCAATGCCGCGCATATATTCGCCGCTCATGCGATAGCCTGTCTGCTGGTTGACGACAGTCAGTGCATTGGGAATGTGCGTAATCTGAACGCTGTCGCTGGTCAGACAGCGATTGTTGAGCACAGTCGCGGCTACGAAATAGCGTGCTGCGCCGCCGGGGTCAATCTGTACGCCGGCCTGTTCACTGGGGAGGGGGATGAGCAATTGTCCGTTTCCGTCCAAACTCAAGCTGTCTGCCGCAGCCAGCCACTGATCTTGGGGCAAATTGAGGACGCCATCAAAGTTGCTGTCTTGATAGACAGCTAGATCGGCAAAAAAAGCTGCTGCCTCCGCCGGGGTCAGCGGCCGGCCTTCTGTCGTAGTAAAGCGCAGCGTCAGCGCATTCACCCGCATGGCTGCGTCCCCTGCACGCCCGCGGTTGGCAAAGGTGAGATTGAGCAGCACCTGCAAGCCCGCATTGGGGGCGCGCAGTTCGCTCTGGCTGATCGCATACTGGCCGCCTATATTTTCAAACCAGGCGACCTGGCCACCGGCGCGCGAGGCAGCGATGACATCCAGATCGCCGTCCTGGTCTACGTCAGCCAGCGAAATAGAGTGCGCGACGTTAAAGTTGGTGGCGATTGTATGTTCGGTAAAGGAAGGCTGGGGCGCGCCGTCATTTTCATACCATACCAGACGATTGCCGGCTTCCAAAGCCGCGAAAATGTCCAGATCGCCATCGTGGTCGGCATCGCCGGTGATGATGGCATGGACGCCCGTGGCAGCCTCGGATACGATATGCGTTACAAACGTGGCGGGGCTGCCACGGCGGTTCTCATACCAGGCAATCGTATTGTTGCGTTCCGCTCCTGCCACGATGTCCGTATCGCCGTCGCCGTCGACGTCGCCGGCATAAATGTGGCGGGCGCCATCCATCGTGCGGCTGAGATTGCGCACGGCCCAGCCTAAGGGCGAACCGCCGAGATTTTCGTACCACGCCACCACGTTGTCATCAGCCGAAGCTGACATCAAATCCGGTGCACCATCCAGATTCATGTCGGCGGCAAAGGACGATCTGGCATATTTCGCCTCGTTAGTCACTATTCTACGTTCAAAAGTGATCGCTGCGCCGCGCTTCTGTTCGTACCAGGCGATGGTGTTGTCGGCGTCGCTTGCCGAATACAGATCAAGGTCGCCATCGCCATCCATGTCGGCGCTGTGTACATCGCGCACGCCCTTGGCGTGGTCCGTAATCAGATGTTCAACAAATGCAGGCGTGGCGCCGGGGGCCGGCAGTTGGTTTTCATACCAAAGGATGCGGTTCGCCACCGTGTCGGCGACAAAGAGGTCCTGGTCGCCATCGTCATCGATATCGGCGGCATGAATCCAGCGCCCGCCGGACAGTGTCTGGCTGATTTCAAAGCGGGTGAATTTAGGCGGCAGACCGCCGTCATTGCGATGCCAGGCGACAGTCTGATCCGCCACCGAAATGATGTCCACATCACCGTCATTGTCGAGATCGACACCGGCGGCCATGCGCGGCTCGCGATAGGTGCTGACGACATATTGCGTCTGCTGGTCAAAAAGGGCAGTGCGATGCGAGGCCAAATTAGGATAGAGCAGCACACTGTTATCGTCGCGTGAAGCAGATAAAATGTCGATATCACCATCTTTGTCAATATCTGCTGCCACCACACTGTGCGCTCCCATAGCGCCGGCTTTGACCAGATGGGCGACAAACGTGGGCGGTTTGCCGCGCTTGTTTTCGTATAGCGTCACAACACCGCTTTCGGCAGCCGCAGCAAGAATATCCACATCGCCATCCCAGTCTATGTCAACTGCGTAGACGCTTTTGGCGTGCAGCATATCAGTGGCTACGACATGTTCCGTAAACGAGCTGCCGCGTCCTAAATTTTCGTACCATCCAATTTTGTTTTCCTGTTCCGAAGCGAAAACGATATCCGGATCGCCATCGTTATCCAGATCGGCAACAAAAACGGACTTGGCAAAATCTTGCCCTGTCGGTGGTTGTGGCCGCTCGCTCACGGTGCGGGGTTCAAAGTTTGGTGGCTGGGCGCCATTGTTGCGCAGCCACACGATTTGATTGGTGTCTTCAGCGGCAGCGACGACATCCATGTGCCCGTCGGCATCGATATCCCCGGCCTGTACTGCTGCGGCGCCGGGCAGATTGGCGGCCAGCAAGCGCGTGCTAAAGGCGCTGCCGTCGCCGTTATTTTCAAACCAGCTCACGCGTCCATCGTCACGTGTGGCCACCACCATATCAAGTGCACTATCGTTGTTCAAATCTGCCGCATAAACGGCGACCGGATAGTTCAGCCCTTCGGCTACAGAACGAGGGGCAAAGCCTTGGCCCTGCGCCAGCAGGTTTTGCAGCCAAAAAAGTTTGCCTGCCCCTTGTGTGGCAGCGGCGTCCACAGCTTCGTCGGTTTGTTTGTCAAAAGTGGCAGGGTCAATCACGCCCACGGCTACGACGGCAATGTCCTGCCAGCCGTCGCCGTTGAAATCCGCTGGGATGGCCATATAACTGCCGGCTGCGGTGGCCAGTACGCGCGTTGCAAAGGTAGCCGGCTGCGTGCCTAGATTTTCATACCAGGTAATCTGGCCATCCTCGCGTGAGGCTACAATCACGTCTGTATCACCGTCATTGTCCAGGTCGGCGGTGCGCACTGAGTGGGCGCCCTGGGCGTTGGTAGAGAGGGGAATCGTGACGGGAAAGGGGGCGCCGACTGCCGGTGTATCTAAGGAGGCTGGTGCATTGTCGCCGGCATGTGCCGCTGTGTTGCTCATAAAAAGCAAGGCGAGCATAATAGCCCAGACGAAAAATCGGTCGCTTTGTTTCATCACTTTTTATCTTAAGTCGCCCAGAGCGACGATGGTGCAGGCACATTTCCGTTTGGTTCTTTGCTTGCGGCTGCTTGTATAATAGCAAATGAGCAAGCGGTCTCCAAAGCTTATAGACAAATCAATTGAACTTGGCACAAACCTCCAGTCTACTCGAGCGTGCAATTGTGCCACCTAAATGTGATTTGTCTATTAGTTGATGACATGATACTGCATAGACGCTGCGAACTCGCAGCTAGCTTGTGCTGGATTCGCATGTTTTTGCGGAATACACTTCCACCTACACCTGATATGCGCAATCTAACTCGTAGCCTTCTCTTGCTCGCCCAATGTATCGCTATCGGTTTGCTGTTTGTGTTGCTGGGCGTAATGCCTGTACGCGCCGAAGCTGAAGCAACTCCCACAGTGGTGATTAACGAAATCCACTTTGACCCTCGCTCTGCTGCAGGAGGGCTGGAATATGTGGAGCTCTACAATGTAGGGTCGGCTCAAGTTGATCTGGCGGGCTGGTCGCTGGCTAAAGGCATTGATTATGTTTTCCCCGCAGGGGCAGTGCTGCCTCCATCCGCCTATCTGGTGGTAACTCGCGACCCGGCGGCTCTGCGCCAGGCATATGGGGTCAGTGCACTGGGGCCTTTTGCCGGCAAGCTGTCCAATGACGGCGATGAACTGATGCTGCGCAACCGCAACGGCCAGTTGGTTGATGCCGTCACTTATGGCTTGGGCTTTCCTTGGCCGACACCCGATGACAATGCCGACCAGTCGATTGGGCTAATCAACGCCCTGCTCGACAATGCCATTCCCGGTGCCTGGCGCTCTGCTGCGCCTACCCCAGGACGCCAAAATAACGGCTCGACGGAGAATCCGCCGCCGTTTGTTGCTGATGTCAGCCATATGCCGGTCGCGCCGCGTGTCGCCGATGTCGTTACCGTGCGCGCCCATGTCACCGATGCTGACGGCGTCGCGACAGTGCGGCTGTGGCTCCAAGCCGTGTCGCCCGGTTCATATATTCGGTTAACCGATCCGCAGTACCAATCGGAGTGGACGGCGGTGCCCATGCAGTCCGAAGGCAATGACGTCTACGCCGCCCAAGTTCCCGCCGGCATGCGTTTGCATCGTCTGCTGGTGCGCTACCGTATTGAGGCGATCGACAATGGTGGGCGTTCCCTTGTCACGCCGTATGCTGATGACCCACAGCCCAACTTTGCTTTTTTTGTCTATGATGGTGTTCCCGTCTGGCGTGGGGCCATCATGCCTAAAGGCCCCAACGGGAAGGGCCAATATTACGATTACAACTTTGGCTTGATGCGCCCACTGCCTGTCTACCATCTACTGGCCCGGCAGTCAGATGTAGAGGATTCGCAGTTTATCCCCAACAGCCCCCTTCTCGGTGGCTATATGGGCAGCGACTATCCGTGGTTGGGGACACTGGTCGTCAACGGCGTCGTGTATGACCACATCCGCTTTCGCGCCCGCGGCGGCGAGTACCGTTACAGCGTCGGTAAGAATCATTGGAAGTTTGATTTTACGCGCGGGCATGGTTTCCAGGGTTATGATGATTACGGCCAGCCCTACCCCGTAAAGTGGAACAAACTCAATTTTTCTTCTGTTTTTCAGCACGCACAGCGCGGCTTTCGCGGCGAGCAGGGGCTGTTTGAGTCGCTGGCCTATCGTCTGTTCAATTTGGCTGGTGTGCCTGCGCCGGAGACGAATTTCGTTCACTTTCGTGTGATCGATCAATGGGACGAGGCGACTTCCAACCAGTACCAGGGTGATTTCTGGGGTCTCTATCTGGCAATTGAAAATTTAGACGGCAACTTTCTTTCGGCACATGACCGCCCAGACGGCAATTTGTATGACATGCATGACTGGACCGGCGACCTTGACAATCGCGGAGACGGCGGCGCCGGTGACCTGTCTGACTTGAATGCTTTTATGAGCGCTTACATCTATGGACAGCCTGACCCCGGCTGGTGGCGCAGAACATTTGACCTGGACGGCTACTATCGGTTCCGTTCGATTTTGGAAGTCGTGCATCATTACGATGTAGACCAAGGCAAAAACTATTACTATTATTTGGATCCCACAAACGGCAAGTGGAGCATTTGGCCCTGGGACCTCGACCTCACCTGGTCGGAGAAAATGTTTGGCCAAGGCGGAGAACCTTTCCGGGATCGGGTGCTTTCCGTCCCCGAATTTAACATTGCCTACCAAAATAACCTGCGAGAACTGCGCGATCTGCTGTTCAATACCGATCAGATGTTGCTTATGATCGATGAAACTGCGGCCATCATCAACACCCCGGCCAACGGTTTGTCGATGGTGAATGCTGACAGAGCTATGTGGGACTATAACCCGCTGCTGGTCTCCCGTTATGTGAGTGACGACCGCGCAGCAGTCGGCAAGTTCTACGGCAGTTCGCCTGATAATGGTTTTTCGGGCATGGGCCAACTCTTGAAGGAGTATGTGGCCCGCCGTTCCGCGTGGATTGACCAGACGCTGCTTACGGATCACAGCTATCCTGCCACACCGTCGCTCAGCTATGTCGGGCCGGCGGGCCATCCGGCAGACCAACTGCAAGTGCGCGCTTCCGCCTTTGATGATCCTCAGGGCGCAGGCACCTTTGCCGCCATGCAGTGGCGTGCTGCGGAAGTGATCTGGCCTGGTCTGCCTGGTTATACGGAAAACAGCCGCTGGCGCTATGAGGTGCAGGCCACCTGGCTAAGCCCCGTGCTGCCGAGCTATCGCGCAGAGACGGCGGTGGCGCGTGGGGCATGCCGCCCGGGCGTCACCTGCCGCGTACGCGTGCGGATGCAGGACAGCAGCGGGCGCTGGAGCCACTGGTCGCCACCCCTGGAGTTCGTCGCCGGCCCGCCGGCGCTGGGGCCAACCGCCGATCTCAAGCTCAGCGAGATTATGTATAAACCGGCTCCGTCCACCACGCTGCCCAACCAAGAGTTGGATTTTTTGGAGTTGACCAACAGCGGCTCAGAAGCGATTGATCTTTCCAACATGCGTTTCAGCCAAGGAATAGAGTATCAGTTCCCTGCCGGTGCGCAGTTGCAGCCTGATGGCCATCTTGTACTCGTCGCCCACGCCGCCTATTTCACTGCCCGCTATGGCTTTGCACCCTTCGCCCAGTACGCTAAGGAGTTGAGCAACCAAGGCGAACGTCTCGTCCTGCTGGACGCTTTTGGCACACCGGTTTTTGACGTCACTTACAGCGACGGGGATGGCTGGCCGGAGGCAGCAGATGGCGGGGGTTATTCACTGGTGGCGCTGCCGGGAGATACGAGTCTCTCCACAGGGTGGCGCGCCAGCACAGCTGTAGGCGGTTCGCCGGGAGTCGACGACCCGCTGCCTGTCATTGTGAATGAAGTGCAAGTCGAACCGGACAGCGGACGGGTGACCCAAGTAGAGCTATACAACCCCAGCGGGCAGGCAGCCGATGTGGCGGGTTGGATTCTCGCAACCACGCCGCCCGATTTATCGCAAGGCTTGTACGCCGTTCCCGCTGGATGGTGCCTGCCACAAACTGATCGTATTGCGGCAGGCGGTTATGCTGTGATCGACATGGCAGGCGCCAATCTGGTGCTGGACGCCAACGCACCCATGATTGCTCTACTGTCGGCTCTGCCCGATGGCCGCCGCACCGGCTACTCCTCACAAGCATCTTTGTCTATTCCCCTCGTCGCTGCTACCATCGGGCGCGTTGTGACGAGCGATGGTTTTGAACATTTCACTGCGCAGCGCGCCCCTTCTTGGGGTGAAGCAAACAGCGGACCGCTGGCTTCGGCAGTCGTTCTCAGCGCACTGGCCATCAGCCCCAATGATGGTGTTCAGTGGCTTGAGTTTACCAACAGAGGCGAGGCTGCAGTAAAGCTGTACGATCCGGACAATTTACAGAACCGATGGCTGCTGGGCGGCGCTGGGTACTTGCTGCCTGCTGGGGTGGAACTGCCGGCGGGAGGACGCCTGTTGATCACATCAGCCGAGCCGTCCGATCTCTGCTTGTCCGGACGTGTGCCGGCGTGGCTGCGCGTGATCGGCCCGCTGCCGCTGCCAATTACTGCCCAGGGAACGGATCTGATGCTGCTGATGCTTACACGTTGGAACGGCAATTGGGCCTTTGGCGAGGTGGATGGGGTGCGCTATCGTAATCAGCCGCCATGGCCACTGCTTGCGCCCAATTTAGTGCTGCGTCGCATTGCATTGGATGGCTTCGGCGACGAACCGGCCAACTGGCAAGCGGCTCCGGCCAATCAAGTCAGCAACTTGGATGGTCTTCCAGCGGCTGCCGCTGATCCCGCTGCAACTGCACAGCTTTGCAGCTTTGATGCCTTTGTTAACCGTAGTGGCCAGGTGGAAATTCGTTGGGTCGCTGCGCCGCTAGGTGATACAACCGGCTTCCGCTTGCTGCGCAGCCCGTTATCCGATCTCGAAGCGAAAGCTGTAGTTGCAACCCAGATGAAGACAGATGCACAGGGACAAACGCCTGCGCTGATTCAATTTGTGGACGCGGACGCGGATCCGCAGCAGCAGTATGTTTATTGGCTGCAAACGGTGGCCGCTGACGACTCGGCGCATGATGTGGCGCTGACAACTGTTCGCTCCGAAGTTCACTTTGCCTATGCACCGTTCATCGGACGATGAGTAGCGGTCAACCGGCGCCGCCGGTCGTCGCGCCGCGCCGCCGCACTGCTTGGCTGCTTGGCGGCGCGGCGCTGCTGTTATTCGCCGGCGTTGTGCTGCTGCTGTGGGGCCTCAACATGCGGCGCGGCCTGAACCACGATGAGCATCAGTTCGTGGCGAGCGCTGCGCTGATTGCGCGCGAAGGCTTGCTGCCGTATCGGGATTTTGCCTATTTTCATGTCCCCACTCTAAGCCTTATTTATGCCTTTCTCTTCCAGTTCACCCCCTATCTGCTTTTGGCTGCGCGCAGCTTTTCCGTTGTGTGCAGCGGGCTGCTGCTGGCGCTGCTGCTGCTGGTGGCGTTTGCCTGGCTGCCCAACTTCTCACCCGGGCAGCGGTTGCTGAGCGGTTTTGTGGCTGTCGCTTTGTTGATCGCTGCACCCAGTTTTATCCATGCCAGCGGGCGCGCCTGGAACCACGATTTGCCCGTGCTGCTGACCGCTGCGGCTGCGTGTCTGCAAGGGTGGTGGCTGGCAAAGTCGCGTCTGCCTGCCCCATTTATATCGCCTTCGCCGCGCTGGCTGGTCATCGCCGGCCTTTTGCTGGGGCTGGCGGCTGGTGTGCGCTCCTCATTTGCACTGGTGGCTCTGCCCTTTGCTTTATCACTCCTGTTGGTGAATTCTTGGCGCCGGCGCCGTTTCCGGCTGGCGCTGCTGTGGCTGGGGCTGGGCGGGCTGATCGGCGCGGCGCCCACCCTCTACTTTTTTGTCCTGGCGCCGGATCGCTTTTTGTTCGGCAATTTCACGTATGCGCAGCTCAATACACTTTATTATGGACAATTGGCCGCACCGCCTCCGGCAATGACATTGGCCGGTAAAGCGCTGGCAGCCCTGCAGTTCATTGTGCTGCAGCCGGGAAATTTGCTGCTGGTGCTGCCGGCTGTGGGGGCGCTCTGGCGCGTACGCTCCCAACTTCATCCAGCGCGCGCCCCTGAGCTGCTGTTTTCACTGCTGCTGCTGCCGTTTTTGCTGGCGGGAGCTTTTGCACCCACACCGCTGCAGGAACAGTATCTTTACCCGCTGCTGCCTTGGTGTGCGTTCACCTTTCTTGCCGCCCTGCGCTACGAAAAGCGGTTCTACCCACTGATGGCGGCGGCCAGTGTGGCGGCCTGTCTGGCGTTTGTATTGGCGGCCCCGCGCTATTGGGAAGGGGCCGAGGTGGCGCTCAACCCTGCTGAATGGAACCCGCTCAAGGTGCATGCGCGCGGTGAGCGGCTGGCGCAGTTGGTTGCGGGCGAACAGGTGTTGACGCTCGCCCCTATTTTTGCACTTGAAGGCCATGCCGCCGTCTATCCTGAGCTTGTTGCGGGACCGCTGGGTTTTCGCGTGGCCCCCTTGCTGACGCCGGAAGATCGCAAGCGCTATGGCCTGGTTGCCCCACAAGAGTTGGATGCTCATCTTGCCGGACAGCCTCCGCGTGCCGTCTTCACTGGGGTGCACGACAGCGATGCCGTGGAAGAACAGGCGCTGGTGGCATTTGCGCAGACGCACGGCTATGTACCCATTCCGGAAGAGGAGCCGGCCTTGCTGTGGGCTAGACCGTTGGAAACGTGGGGCGGCGCCATCCGCCTCGGCGCAGTTGATCTGCCGCTGCATCCGTTGGCGGCAGGCGAACAACTGCTGTTGATATTTTATGAGCAGGCTGTGCAGCCGCTGGATCGCAACTGGAACGTTCTTGTGCGGCTTGTTGCACCTGACGGCGTAAGCGAGATTGCCCGCAGTGAGGGCTGGCCCTGGGGACGCCCCACACGAGATTGGGAGGCCGGTGCAGTCTGGCCGGATGGCCATGTGCTCGATATCCCAAGTGACGCTGCACCTGGCCCGTATCGGGTTGAAATCAGCTTTTACGACCCGGAGACGCTGGATCTGTTGGGCGACGGGCCTGCCGGTGTGGGCTATGTAGTAGTGAGCGATGGTGGGCAGCCGCTTGCAGCGGGCAGTCCGCCGCTTGCTCAGTTTGGTGGGTGCATTGACCTGCTGGCTGTTGACCCATCTGCGACGAGTTGGACCGCTGGAGCGGATTCTACGCTGCAGCTCACCTGGCAGCGTACGGCGGCTGATTGTGGCCGCTATACGATGTTTGTGCACCTGACCGGCCCAGACGGGTTGGTAGCCCAGCGCGATCAGGAGCCGCTGCAGGGCTTTTATCCCACCGACCGCTGGCTGGCCGGCGCACCTGTCAGTGACGCCTACAGCCTGTCGCTGCCGCCCGATCTGCCCGCAGGCCAATATCAACTATTGGTGGGCCTTTACGACCCTCTCAGCGGCACGCGCGTGCCGCTGATGCGTGACGGCATTCCAGCCGGCGATGCTTATGTGGCCGGCGCCGTGACAGTGGAGTAATGCTTAAAACATGATTGAACTACGGCAGGATTTGAATTGACGCAACATCTGCTCGCTTCAAAAACAGGCGCAGGGCGGCGCTGGTGGATTGCTGCCGCTCTGGCGCTGATTATAGCTGGAGCCGCTGCGGGCAGCCTGTATTGGGTGAACCGCAATGTGGTGCTGGTCGGCCGCGACGCTGCGGGCCATCTGGAACAGTCTCTGTTCGTTGCCCGTGCGCTGGCGCAAGGGCTTCCCCAGGGATTGTTCCAAGCCATCACTCTGGACGAGTATCGCCCGCCGGCGCTCTATCTCCTCACCCAGCCTTTCTACTGGGCGGGTGGGCGCAGCATGGATGTGGCGCAGTTGCCCAATATTCTGCTGCTGGCCGTTATCCTGCTGCTGACCTTTGTTCTGGCGCGGCGCGTTCTAAGCGATGGCCTGGCTCTGTTTGCGGTGCTGCTGCTCAGCCTTTTGCCCATGCTGGCAGCCATGAGCCGGTTCTACTATATGGAGAACTTACTCACGGCTGCCCTGCTGGTGGCGCTGTGGGCGCTGCTCAACAGTCATGGTTTCGCCCGGCGCGGCTGGTCGCTGATCTTTGGCGCTGCCCTCGGCGTGCTGCTGCTGATCAAGTGGACGACGCCTATTTATCTGCTGGCGCCGCTGCTCTATCTGCTCTGGCACACTGATTTTTGGCCGGCGCAGGTGGTGGCTTTGCGCCGGCTGCACCTTGACTGGCAGCGCGCTCTTCTGGCGCTTGTGATCAGTGCGTTGCTGGCGCTGCTGTGGTATTGGCCCAATCGTGACTTTGTCTTGCAGCAGGAGATGCCGCTGGGCGACTGGCTGCCGCTGTTGTGGGGGCTTGTGTTTGCGCCGGCTGTTTACGCCCTCAGCGCCCGTCGCACGGCGCGTCCAGGCAATTTCTGGGCTGCCCTGGCACTCTGCATCGCCATCGCCAGCTTCTGGTATCTGCCGCGCATCGATTTTTTGCGCCGCCTGTCTGACGTGGCATTCGGCTCGGATCGCGGCACGCAGGAGTCACTCAACCTGCTGCGCCTGAGCAACTATACACGCTATTTCGCCTTCTGGTTGAGCCACCACATGGGGCCGCTGGCTACACTGTTGGTGATCCCAGCAGCGCTGGCCGGCTGGCTGCTGTGGCTGCGGCGTCATTGGCGGCGCACACCGGCGGAAATAGTTGTCTACTGGCTGATGCTGCTTTCAGCGTGGCTGCTGCTGACGTTGATTGCACAAGCCAATCCGCGCAATCTTGTTCCCCTGCTGCCGGTGGTTGCAATCCTGCTGGCCGCCTCTCTGCGCGGTTTTGCTCGCCCAGTGGCGCTGACCTTTGGCGCCGTGTGGGTGTTGGTGCTGGGGCTGCAGTGGTCCATCTACACCTTTGACGCGCTTGCCCCGTTGCAAGCGCGCTCACCCCAGTTGTGGGTGGCGGGTGATTATCTTCAATGGCCGGCCACTGCTTCCACCGACCCCGGCTATTGGATAGCACCCGATGTGCTGGCGACCATCGGCAGCCCGCCGGATGAGGCGGATTCGCTGGGCGTTCTGGTTGACACCTGGGAGATCCATCGCGGCGTATTTCGTTACTTGACCACGCTGGGCCAACAGAACGTGACCGTCAATGCCTTGACGGAAAGCGGCGGGCGTGGCTGGCCCGATGCGCTGGCCAACCGCTGGCTGCTGGTTAAGGATGGCGACAACAGCGAAGTCAAAGCGCCGGGCCAGACGGTGCTTGCCGGTATTGCGCACGGCTATGCGCTGTTCGACCAGTTGTACGCTCGCGTGCGCAGCTTTCCCCTGCCCAATGGAGACACAGTCACACTCTATCGCCGCAGCGATGGGCCGAGCCAGCCACAGGATTACCCGGTGATCCTGATCGAAACTCAGCCGGTGGCCGAGACGCTCAACAACTGGTGGACGCCAGGCGCCACTGTAGTTTTTGGTGACCGCGATACGGCGGTCTGGCTGGGGCTGCATGATCTGCGTTCTGATCGTATCCTTTTGCCTAAGGCTGGTGGCTCCGGCTATCCACAGCTGCTGGAGCAGCTGACAGGTGTCATCTTTCTGGTCACACGCTATAACCAGGATGTGCGCGGCCCAATTGCAGCAGACAGCTATTATGCGCGCGACTTCACTTCCGGCGACACGACACTTGCGGTCTATGGCCGGCCCACGCAACCGCTTATTGCTTTGACCGTGCAGAACCCGTGGCCGGTGCTGAATGTGCAGGAACTGCGCAGCCTGCCACAATTGGCGGCGGGGCAAGTTCTGCCACTGGACTTGACTGTGCGTCGCACGGATGGCGGCCAACCGCCGCTCAAGCTTTCGTTGCGTCTGCTCGACGAAGCCGGCGCTGCTGCAGCGCAGAATGATGTGGCGCTGGAAGATGCTGTGCGGGCCGGCCTTTTCGTGCCGCCCGACGCGCAGCCGGGGTGCTACACACTAGGCGCAGTGCTCTATAATCCGGCGACTATGCAGCCGATCTTGACAAATGATGGCGAACAGTTCGGGGCGTTGGTGGAAATTGAGGTGACGGCGGAAGGGCGTTGAGCGGAAGCGAGAAGCAGCCGATTCATGCCGTTGTATCGGCGTCGGCGCAATCGTAGGACTCTACTACTTCTTTGACTACATTTGGGTTTTTCGCAGCGACCTGCAGCAGGACTCGTGCTGCGCCGTGCGGAGTGCGGCGGCCCTGCTCCCAATTTTGCAACGTTTTGATGCTGACGCCCAGCAAATCCGCAAATTCCGCTTGGGTTAGATCGATTTGACGACGAATATGTTTGATGTCCGGTGTGCGAACTTCAAATTTTTGTGCAGGCTCTTGCTCTCCGCGCAAAATGGCTGCACCCTCGCTTACGCTTTCAAGTAACTCTGCGAACAAATCATCATTCATAAAAATTCCCCCTCTACAATCTTTTTTAACGCTTTCAACTGTGAAGGCGTAAGATCATCTTGCATGTTCTTGGGGTAAATAAAAAGCAAGATAATCTGTTCTTGGTTTGCAGCCCAATAATAGATCAGGCGCGCTCCACCGCACTTACCGCGTCTGCCTACTGCCCAACACAATTTTCGTAGCCCACCACTGCCGATAATAACTGCACCGGCGTCTGGACGGACTGCCAACGCCACTTGAAGCTGTCTATACTCCTCGTCCGACAGTAACTCTTCAACCTGCCGAGTAAAAGTAGACGTTTCAATAAAAACCATTTGCAACTGCTCTTATTTATTTTTGGATAGAACTTTAATGCTATTATACGCCATTGGCGTATAATAGCAAACAGTTTGGTTAATTGTTCTACTTTATCGTTGCCGCACGTTTCACAAGGGACTCCTCATCTTCACGGCTGTGAATTGTGTCATCCAGCCGGCCTGCGCGCAGGTCGTTGAGGATGGTGCGATAGATCGTGCCGCGGCGCAGGCCCAGCCGCTGCAGATCGTGGCCATCCAGTTCCGGCTGCACATGCCGCCACTCCTGCTCATACTGTTCGACGGCGGCCAGCGCCTGTGTATCATCGCTCACGACCGGCAGCAGCGCCAGCGCCACCGGTAGGATGTCATCTAGCGCCGCCACAATGCGGCTAGGCGGTGTTCCAGCGTCTGCCAGGAGAGGGAGTCGCGCTCGCAGCTTGGCGAGACTTTGCATAAAGCGCAGCGTCGCCTGTTTTAAGCCCAGCCGCTCCTGCACCCGCGGCAGTGCTTCTGCCGGGATGGGAAAGGTAATGAGCCCCCAGTACAACAAGACCAGCGGCGTCTCTTGCTGCACGCTGTTTGTCCATGCTTGCCGGCGCAGTTGGCGCAGCCGCAAAAACTGGTCAGCCATGGCCTGGCCCATGTGCAGGTCTGGGTCCAGTTGCTGTAGAACGCCCAGTTCGTCCAGCCGCAGCATGGCCTTTTCCGGCTCATCTTCCTCTAAAATGCGCTCCAACTCATGGCGAATACGTGTGGGGGTAACGCGGTCAAGCAGTTCGAGCGCATCCTGCAGCAGTTCCAGTGTGCGCGCTTCAATCTGAAAATTAAAACGCTGCTCATAGCGCACGCCGCGCAAAATGCGGGTGGCGTCGTCCACAAAGCTCAGGCTGTGCAGCACGCGCACCAATCCTGCGTTGAGGTCGTTGAGACCGCCCCAAAAGTCCAATAAGTTGCCCCAGCGGTCGGGATTCAGACAGAGCGCCAGCGTATTGATCGTAAAGTCGCGGCGGTGCAGGTCGAGCTTGATGCTGCCCTGCTGCACGGTGGGCAGCACCGCCGGCTCGGTGTAGAACTCGGTGCGCGCCGTGACAAAGTCCAGATGTGCAGGCAGTTGCGCTGCACCTTCCGGCTGAGCCATGTCGCGCAGCAGCAGCTCGGTGTTGACGGGTGCTTCAGTGCGGTTTAGCTGCCACTTGGCTGTGCCAAAGCGTTTGTGTTCGACCACGCGCCCGCCGTAGAGCGCCTGCATGCGCCGGGCAAATTCAATTGCATCGCCTTCAATGACGATGTCGACATCCAACGAGAGCCGGCGTGCGCCCGCGCGGTCGAGCATCAGGTCGCGCACAAAGCCGCCCACGACATAGACGGCATAGTGCATACGTTCCACTTCGGCGCCGAGGCGCTGCAAAAGAAAATGCTCTACTGGGTTGAGCGCCTGCCGCAGCCGCGCCGCCACTTCAATTGCACGCTGGTCGGGCAGATTGTTCTCGTCCCACAGCTTGATGAGGTCGGTGCGCGTGACGATGCCGACAATCACGCCATTTTCGATCACCGGAATCTGACCCCAGTGGTTGTCTATCATGCGCCGGCGCAATATGGCGATCGAATCATCGGGAGAGACAGTGACCTCTCCCGCACGCATCACGCGCTGCACCGGCAGATCGCCCATCCGGTGGTCAATTGCACGGTCGGCCTCGCGCCTTGTCAGTACGCCCAGCAGCCGGTCTTGCCCATTCTCTGTCTGTACGATAGGGAAGCCTTCGTGGCCCCAACGCCGCATCAGACGCGCTGCCTCCTGGATAGAGGTGTCGGGCCGCAGCATTTGGGGCCGGCCCACGCTCATAATCTGGCGTACGCTGCCGGCAGCGCGGCTGGTAGTGCGCACTAGATCGATAATGCGTTGGCGCAAGTCGGGCAGCGTGATGTCGCGCAGATGGGCGGCGGCGGCGCGGCTGTGGCCGCCGCCACCCAAAGCCTGCGTCACCTTGCCTACGTCGATGGCGTCAGTCGTGCTGCGCGCAACTATCTGCATCACATCTCCCAGATCAACGACCATAAAGATCGCGTCCGGCTCGTAAAAATCACGCAGACGGGCAACCAGCGTACTCAACTCATCGTTGAACCCTGGCGCGTCAGCGGTGGCGATTACCACATGGTGGCCACCGAGTTCCAGAAATTCGCTCTGCCGTGTAAGTGTCTGCAGCAGGTCGCGCTGTTCATCGGTGATAGGGTGGTGCAAAAACTCGTTTGCTTCGCCTAAGTTGACACCGCGTTCGGGCGCCAGCAGCCATGCCAACGCCGCCGCATCGCGTTGAGTGGTCGAAGCATAGGTCAGGTTGCCGGTGTCTTCATAGATGCCGAGCGCCAGCAGCGTGGCCGCCGGCGCCGGCACAGCAATGCCTTCCTCCACCAATTTCTCAACCAGCAGCGTCGTATTGGCTCCCGTACTGCCGCACCACAGCTCGCGGGTGTGGGGGGGCAGCGTGTGCGCTGTGTTGTCTTCTGCGGACTCGTCTGCTGTAGAGCCGGACGGGGGGCTGTGGTGGTCGATAATGATATATTCCGTATCCGGCTGTGTGCCGCGTGGCGCATTGGCTGCACGTGCGTCGACGACAATGGTGCGGGCGATGCGCCCGCGCGGCAGGTCGTCGGCATTGACAAAGCGAAAGTGGCTGCGATACAGCGTCAGAAAGTCACGCACATTGCGATTCAACTGGCGCGGCAGTACTGGATAGGCTTCAGGAAAGAGCAGCGCCGCCCCCAACAGCGAGGCAAGCGCGTCAAAATCCGTACGTTCATGGGTGACGATAATATCAAATGTGCGATTCACAGTTTCGCCGCCCGTGCCAGCAGACTGCGTGCGGCACGATTGTGGCGCTCCACCAGTGCCAGCACATCAATGTGCAGCGGGACACCGTCTTGCACGAGAAGTTGTCCATTCACAAGCGCAAAGGCCACCGGCTGTGGCTGGCAAAAGACCAGCGCCGCCAGCGGGTCGTGCACCGCGCCACCCGCATGTGCCAGATCGTCCAGCGCAAAGGCGACTATGTCCGCTGCCATACCGGGGGCAAGGCTGCCGATGTCGTCGCGCCCCAATACGGCTGCCCCGCCCCGCGTCGCAATTTCCAGCGCCTCGCGCGCCGTCATTGCCTGCGGATTGCCCAGAACGCGCTGCAGCAGCAGGCACTGGCGCACCTCGTTGAGCAGGTGGCTGCCGTCGTTGGAGGCGCTGCCGTCTACTCCTAATCCCACCGCGACGCCGGCATCGCGCATGGCGCGCACCGGTGCAATCCCGGACGCCAGCCGCATATTGCTGGTGGGGCAGTGCGCCACACCGGTGTGCGTGCGGCCAAACAGCGCAATCTCCGCCTGGTTAATGTGCACACAGTGTGCGTGCCAGACGTCGTCTCCCGTCCAGCCGAGCTGTTCGGCAAAATCGCCGGGCCGGTAGCCAAAGCGCTCCAAGCAGAAGGCCTCCTCATCCTGTGTCTCGGCCAGATGCGTATGCAAGTGCACGTTCATCGCCGGGCCAAAGCTGCGGGCGAGAGAGGCGCTTTCGCGCATCAGGTCGGGAGTGACGCTGAACGGGCTGCAAGGGGCCAACACCACGCGTCGCAAAGCGTAGCGCTGCGGGTCATGAAAGCTTTCCACCACACGCCGGCTGTCGCGCAGGATCGTCTCTTCGTCTTCCGTCACACGGTCGGGCGGCAGCCCGCCCTGACTCTCGCCCAGGCTCATGCTGCCGCGCGCGCCATGAAAGCGCACGCCGATATCGGCAGCAGCGGCAAACTGGTCGTCCAGGCGCGACCCGTTCGGCCACAGATAATGATGATCGCTGCTGGTCGTGCAGCCGGAAAGCAGCAGTTCGGTCAGCGCCAACTGGGTGCTGACAAAGACGTCGTCCGGCGTCAGTTCAGCCCAGATGGGATACAAGGTTTTGAGCCAGTCAAACAGCACCGCATCCTGCGCCCCAGGAATTACGCGCGTCAGTGTCTGGTAGAAATGGTGGTGCGTGTTGACAAAACCCGGCAGTACAATCTTGTCGCTTGCGTCGATTACCTGAGCGGCGCCTTCGGCGGCGCCCGCCGGCAGTTCTGCTGTAGACCCCACCCAGGTGATGGCGTTGTCTTCGATCAAAAGAGCGCCACCGGCAATCTCGCGCCGCTGGGCATCCATCGTCACCAACAGCGCCGCATTTTGAACCAACGTTATTTTGGTCACCGCACGCCTCCTTCTATCTGCCTGAATGTGCCTGCTGGTGAGCCGGTGTGGCGTCTCCACGTTGCCGCCCTGTCACCGGGTAGAGGTTGCTGCGCAGGCGTAGTATCTGGCTTGATTGTAGTCCACGCGCGGAGAAGGATGCAAAGCAGTGTGCTAAGGCTGGGGCGAAAGTCGCTGCGTCAACTTGCAGGGCAGCGCAGGTCTATCGATAATGCAGCCATGAATCAACAATTACCATTACAACCGGATGCTGCGTTTTCCTCGCTCCCACCGTTTCGTCCGCGCCGTCTTGTGCGGGGCGCGGCTGCCCAAACGATGCTTGCCATGTGGCAGCCGTCGGGAATCGACATAACACTGGATGAGCAGCCGCTGCTCCTGGATGCCGGACAAGATCGCACTGGAATCGATCCGCACCGGCCTGTGCGCCTGTTAGGCTACTACAATGCCGCGCGCCGGCCTGGCCCCAGCCAGGGACTCGTGCTCCTTCTGCATGGTTGGGAAGGGTGCAGCCATTCCACCTATAACCTGGTGCAGACGCAGCAGTTGGTGGAAGCGGGCTATGCCGTTTTTCGTCTTAACTTGCGCGACCACGGTCCTTGCCGGCTGGTCAACCCTTACGAACTCAACCGCGGCCTGTTTCTAGGTACGCTCATTGAGGAGGTGGCGACGGCTGCCCAGCGTGTGGCGGAGTTGGCTGGCGACAGCCCCTTCTTTATTGTCGGTGCTTCCATGGGCGGCAACTTTGCCCTGCGCCTGGCGCACTGGCACCGCCGCCGCCCATTGCATAACCTGGCCAAGGTGGTGGCTGTCTGCCCCGCCATCAGTCCGGCTTCCGCCACCGATGCGCTCGACAGTCATCCCGCCACGCGGCGCTATTTTCGGCGGCGCTGGCTGCGGTCGCTGCGCGGCAAGCAGCAGCTTTATCCTGAACTATACGATTTCAGCCCCGTGGAGCAGATCCCGCTGGTGCGTGACATGACCGATTGGCTCATCCGACGCTATGGTCATCTGCTCCAGAACCGTTTTCGCAATGCGGACGAATATTTTGCCACCTATGCGGCCTTTGACGCCGTGCAGGGGGAATTGGGGGTGGCAACGACTATCATTGCAGCCGCCAACGACCCGGTAATCCCGGTCAGTGATTTCTACGGCCTGCCGGCTCACCCGCTGCTCAAGCTGCAAATTCATCCCACGGGCGGCCATTGTGGCTTTATGGATGTGCTGCCTTTGCGCCACCACATGCCGGCGATGGTGCAGGCGGAAATCATGGGTGTGGTACAATCGCCCACAACATACAACCGCGCCGGCGAGTTCGGCTTTGGCCAGATCGGCTGGCCAGGCTGGCGTGGCCACAGGAATGGCAGTGGATCGTGAAGAGTGCTGCGGACGAGCCAAGTTTTCCCAAAAGGGACAGTTGGCCCGAAGTTGTTGACCCGCAGGTGCGCGCCGCCTTTGCCGCCGTGCCACGCGCCGCTTTTGTAGCGGCGGAACTGCGCAATCATGCCGCTGATGACGCCCCGCTGCCGATCGGGCAAGGGCAGACGATCAGCCAGCCGTATGTTGTGGCGCTCATGGTGCAGGCGCTGGCACTGCAGTCTGGTGAGAAAGTGCTGGAGATCGGCACAGGTTCGGGGTATGAGACAGCCATTCTGTCCACGTTGACAGCCGTCGCCGGTCGCCCGCCTGGCCATAATATTTATGCTGTCGAGCGTCTGCCGCGGCTGGCGCAGCAGGCGGAGGCAGCTTTGCACGCCCTCGGCTATGCGCCGCACCTGCGCATTGGCGACGGCGCCGCCGGTTGGCCTGAGGAAGCGCCTTTCAGCGCCATGATTGTTTCGGCGGCGGCGGCGCATGTGCCACACCCGTTGTGGGTGCAGCTGGCGGAAGGCGGACGCATGGTGCTGCCGGTGGGCGCCGATGTAGAGAACCAGGAAATTTGGCTCCTGCGTAAACAGGCGGGCGCGATGCAGATCAAACGGTTGGGCGGTGTGCGGTTTGTTCCCTTGATTTCGCCGCTGCTGGACGACCCCGGTAACTGGGCGGAAGGTTAGTCAATGCGAGTATTGATAACGGGTGGCCAGGGTCAACTGGGGCGGGCGCTGCAAAATGCGTTGGCGCGCCGTCCGCAGACTGAAGTCACTATCTGGGAATTGGGCGATCACGACATTTCTGACCCAAATGCTGTGCAGTGGGTGACGGATCTGGCCCCTGATGTGGTGATCAACGCCGCAGCCTGGACCAACGTTGATGGCGCTGAAGCCAACCCGGAGGCCGCCTATGCCGCCAATACACTCGCTCCCAAATATTTAGCCGAGGGCTGTGCGCGCTGTGGTGCATCACTGCTGCAGGTCAGCACCAATGAAGTGTTTGCCGGGCTGCCGGGCGTCTTTTATCGCGAGTACGATGCGCTGAGCGGCGGGGCCAGCAGCTATGCCCGCAGCAAACTGGCCGCTGAGCGGGCTGTAACCCAGATGCTTGACCGGCTGTACATTGTGCGCATCGCCTGGTTGTTTGGACCTGGCGGCAACAACTTTCCCACCAAAATTGTGGCTGCCGCCGACCGCGGCGGCGCGCTGCGTGTCGTCGATGATGAGTTCAGCAACCCGACCTATGCGCCTGATGTGGCCGAGGCGATGGTGCAGTTGATCGAGAGCGGCCGCTATGGGCTGTACCACCTGGTCAATGATGGTTGGTGCAGCCGCTATGAACTGGCGTGCGCTGTACTGACCGCCAGCGGTCGCGCCGCTGTCCCCATCGCCGCAATTGCAAGCAGTGACTGGGTGCGCCCTACCACACCGCCGCCGCACGCCGTGCTCGTCAACCAGGCGGGTGCAGCGCTGGGGATTCGCCTGCGTCCGTGGCAGGAGGCGGTGGAAGAGTACTGCCGGTCGGAGTTGATGCCGGTGGGCAATGGCGCACATTCATTGGATTTGGAGCAATAACAGATGACAGATGAAAGCAAGCCGCAGCAGTCTGGCCAACCCGGCGAGGTTGCCGCGGATTCCACCGGTCGCAAAGCGGGGAAGCGCAACCCTATAAAGCAAGACGCCGCCGGAAAGGCAGCCCACAACAAACCAGCCGGGACTGAAACTGAACCGGAGACTAAAACCGGCGGGCAAAACGTCAACCCACTTACACTGGATGATACATACCACGAATTGCGGGCTGAAAATCGTGTTGTTATGCGGCGCACGATTGCCATCAACTTGGATAGCTTTCGCGCTGCGCCCAAAGATTTCGACCCGCGCCCGGTTCGCGCCTATCCGGCGCTGGCACAGGTGGAAGCGCCTTTCTTCTCGGTTGTCATTCCCACACACAATGGTCTGCGCCACCTGCCTACCCTGCTGGGGGCGCTGGCGCAGCAAACGTTTGCCGGCAGCGAGGTAATTGTGGTGGACGACGCCAGCAGCGACGCAACGGCGCAGTGGGTGGCTGAACAGCAGCCGTGGGTGCGGCTGATCGTCAACCGGCGCAACTTGGGTTTTGCCGCCTCTTGCAACACGGGAGCCGCGGCTGCGCGCGGACGCTATATCGTGCTGCTCAATAACGACACCGAACCGGAAGCCAGTTGGCTGGCCGAGTTGGCGCAGGCCATCGCCGCCCATCCTGATGCAGGGATTGTGGCGAGCAAACTGCTGCTTTATGATCGCCGCGATACGCTGCACACCAGCGGCGATATGCTGGGTGCTGATGGCCTGCCATACAACCGGGGCGTGTGGGAGCAGGATCACGGCCAGTACGATGCGTCCACCACTATTTTTAGCGGCTGCGGCGGCGCTTCCGCCTATCGCAAAGATCTCTGGCAGGCGCTGGGTGGGTTTGATGAAGACTTTTGGATGTACTTGGAAGATGTGGATTTTGGTTTCCGCGCTCGCCTGATGGGCTGCCAGGTAGTGTTTGCGCCGCGTGCGCGCGTCTATCATCGCTTGAGCGCATCGGGGGGCGACACCTTGGCCAGCTACTATGTGGGCCGCAACACGATCTGGCTTATCGCCAAGAACATGCCGCGCTCGCTGCTGTTGCGCAATGCAGGTCATATTCTCGGCAGCCAATTGCGCATTGCGCTGGATGCACTGCGCAATAGCCGCGGAGAAGCGGCGCAAGCGCGGCTGCGTGGGCAGTGGGACGGGTTGCGCGGCCTGCCGCAGCAGCTTGCTAAGCGTTTGGCCATCCAGCCCCGCCGCCAGATCGAGGATAGAGACTTGGACAAGCTGTTCACCAACCGCTAAAGTAGCTTTACCAGCAATATCATTGTTACTTGCACCTTTGATGTGCTATCCCTGGGAGCAATTGCCATGCAAGCACCGCCGGAACAACTAGGTTCATTTTACCTGGGCGCGGAATATGATCTGGAGTCCAACGCGCGCAAAGAAGCCGCCATCCATTATGATGCGCGCGATCTGGTGACGCACGCCGTGTGCGTCGGCATGACCGGCAGCGGCAAGACAGGGTTGTGCATTGGCTTACTCGAAGAGGCCGCCATCGATAAGGTGCCCGCGATTCTGATCGATCCCAAAGGGGACATCACCAATCTGCTGCTGCAATTTCCTGACTTACAGCCGAGCGATTTTGAGCCATGGGTGAACGAAGACGACGCCCGGCGGAAAGACATGACACAGAATGACTTTGCTGCCGCCACGGCTGAGCAGTGGAAAAACGGTCTGGCTGATTGGGGGATCAGCGGCGAACGGATGCGTCTGCTGGCAGAGCAGACGAGCTATACCATCTTTACCCCCGGCTCGGATATGGGCGTTCCCATCAATATTCTCGGCAGCCTGGCTGCGCCCAAGCTGGATTGGAGCACTGAGGCCGAAAGTATCCGCGAACGCATCACCGGCACAGTGGCCGCGCTGTTGGGACTGGCGGACATTGACGCCGACCCCGTCCGCTCGCGTGAAGGGATTCTGCTGGCCAACATCTTTGAAACTGCGTGGCAGCAGGGGCAAGACCTGGATTTGACGAAGCTGATCACGGCGATCCAGAAACCGCCTTTCCGCCAGTTGGGTGTTTTTGACGTGGACACCTTTTACCCGGAGAAGGATCGCTTCGCTCTGGCAATGGCGTTTAACACGTTGGTCGCTTCACCCAAGTTTCAAAGCTGGCTGCAAGGTGAACCGCTGGATGTAGACCGTCTCTTTTTTGATGGAGAAGGCAAGCCGCGCCACAGCGTCATCTATATCGCCCATCTCAGCGACAGCGAACGCATGTTTATCGTCACCCTCCTGTTGGAAAACTTGGTGACATGGATGCGGCGGCAGAGCGGCACGACCAGCCTGCGCGCGCTCCTCTATTTTGACGAGATTTTCGGCTATTTCCCACCCACTGCTGCACCTCCCTCCAAGCGTCCGCTGCTGACGCTGCTCAAGCAGGCACGCGCCTTTGGCCTGGGCTGTGTCCTGGTGACACAAAATCCGGTCGACATCGATTATAAAGGTCTTACCAACGCGGGCACTTGGTTTATTGGGAAACTGCAGGCTGAGCGCGACAAAGAGCGCGTGCTCTCCGGCTTGAGAGGTGCGCTGTCGGAAGCGGGACAGGCGAGCGAGGTGGACTATAACACGCTGATCACCCGCCTTAGCAATCGCATTTTTCTTATGCACAATGTACACGACCGCAGCCCGGTTGTCTTTACGACGCGCTGGGCAATGAGCTATCTGCGCGGGCCGCTTACGCTGCCGCAGGTGCGCACACTGATGGCCGACCGCAAGCCCAAGCCGGCTTCTGCGCCGGCTGCGGCGACGCTGCCCAGCGCTGCCACAGCCTCTCAAGCAGCGGGCGCCGAGGCCGCTGCGGCGGACGCGCCGCCTACAGGCGATGGCACTCCCGTCGGCTATTCGACTACACAGCCGGTGGTGGATTCGGCGCTCACGCCGCTCTTTCTGCCGATTACCTTTAGCGAGCGCGACTCGGTGCGTTATCTGACCAATGAGGCGGGCGGCGCCATCACCGTCAAAAGCATCCGGCTGCTATATGATCCCGGTGTGCTGGGCGCGGCAACTGTTCGCTTTGCCGATGCCAAGCGGCGGATCGATGCCAAAATTGACGTTATGCGCCTGGTGACTGCCGCTGACGGCCCAGTCGGCATCGATTGGGGCAGCGCCGAATCCGTACCGATCGCCAGCCGCAAGCTGCTTAGGATGGCGGAACTTGCTGAGCAGGGGCCTTATTTTGCACCCGTGCCCGCTGGTGCAGCCACTGCCAAAAAAATAGCGGCAGCCGCCAAAGATTTGGCGGATTGGTTGTACTACAACCAAACGCTCACTATCGATGTGCAACCCGAACTAGGGATTGCCAAGGATCCGGATGAGCCGGATCGCCAATTCCGCATCCGCCTGCAGCAGGCAGCCCGCGAGCAACGTGATGCCGAAGTGGATAAGCTGAGCAAACAATATGAGAAGAAAATCAGCACCCCGGCAGACAAGCTAATGCATGCGCAGCAGAATTTCAACGAAGCACAATCCAAAGCACAGGCCAGGCAGACCGAACAGTGGGTCAATATCGGCGAGAGTGTCTTTGGCTTTTTCACCGGCAAGAGCACCCGACGCGCCGTAAGCAGCGCCACCAGCAAATGGAACCAGGCCAGCCAGGCGGCCGCTAATGTGGAGGAGACCAAACGGCTCATTGCCCAACTGCAAGCTGAGCAGCAAGAGCTGGAGAGCGAACTGCAAGAGAAGATTGACGAGATCACCACGCGCTGGCAGAGCGCCGAATCAACTTTGGTGCATGATGAACTCAAGCCGCGCCGCAGCGATGTGGACGTACAGACCGTCATGCTGGGCTGGGCGCCGCTGTGGCGCATCATCTATGAGAACGCGGGGCGCGAAGAGACAACGACGCTGCCTGCTTATCACCTGCCCGAAGTGGGGTGATGGTCAGAGGCCGGCCTGGGGTGGTTGCCGCCGGCTGGTGAATACGCTACAATAGGGCAAGCTGCCTCCCTTATGTTTGTGTTGCCGGCCATTCATATCGAGGGCTGGACTGTCCAGGAAGGGCGCCATGACCACCAGTGCACTGCTGACTGAACTGCGGGCGGCGCTGCCCGCGGAGCGATTGCTGCTCCAACCTGCGCAGTTGTCTCCCTATGAATCGGATGCCCTGACAGCCTATAAAGCGCGCCCGGCTGTGGTGGTGCTGGCTGCCACCCAGCAGGATGTTATCACCACGGTGCGCCTTTGTCAGCGGCATGGCGTGCCTTTTGTGGCTCGCGGCAGCGGCACCAGTCTCTCTGGCGGTTCACTGCCTGTAGATGACGGTGTGGTGATTGCACTCAACCGTCTCAACCATATTTTGCATCTTGACCCTCAGCAGCGCATCGCCGTGGTAGAGCCGGGCGTCATCAATCTTGATGTGAGCCGGGCAGCCGCCCCATACGGTCTCTACTATGCCCCCGACCCTTCCAGCCAGCTGATCTGCACGATCGGCGGCAATCTTGCCTTCAATTCCGGCGGCGCCCACTGCCTCAAGTACGGCATGACGGCCAACCACGTGCTCGGCATCAAAGCTGTGCTGCCGGATGGCGAAGTGGTGCAGATGGGCGGCGCCAGCCTGGAGTCTATCGGGCCGGACATGACTGCCTTTTTTGTTGGTTCCGAAGGGTTGTTTGGGGTGGCGTTGGAAATTACCCTGCGACTCATGCCGCGGCCGGAGATGTATCGCACGCTGTTGGCCGCCTATACGTCTCTGGAAGCCGCCGGCAACGCAGTGACGCAGGTCGTGGCCTCCGGCTTGCTGCCTGGCGCCATGGAGATTATGGACAAACTGGCAATCCAAGCTGCCGAAGCCGCAGTTCATGCCGGCTATCCACGTGAGGCGGCGGCCCTGCTGATTGTGGAACTGGAAGGCGAGCGCATCCAAGTCGAGGCTGAGTTCGCTCATCTCCTACAGGTGATGGAAGGTTCCAATCCCTATGATCTGCGCGTGGCCAAGGATGACGCCGACCGTGCCC
>JBBRBX010000001.1:0-146556 GCA_038205395.1 Caldilineales bacterium | reverse complement strand
TCATTGCCGCTAACCCCCTGTGCAGGTGGCCCCCGTCAGCGTTGGCGGGTGTGGGATGAAACTGGTGTGTTGCCAGGAGGGTGCGTTAGTGGGAGCGGTGGCACCCGTCAGCGATGGCGGGTGTGGGTTGAGATTGCGCTGGGTGCGGCATGGCTGGGGCAATGCGATGTATAAAAATGATTGGCTCAACGCTTCTGCCGCAGGTCAACTTTTTTATGCATCTGTGTGCGTGCCTTAGCGCCCAAACTGCGCGTAAATCTCCCGTTCCAGCCGCCGGCTGTAGCGCAGGATGGCTTCGTTGTCGGACAGCATCAACTGGGTATCCGCCAGGCACTGCGCCATAGTCAGGCGGGAGATCTTGACCTGGTGCTGGGGTGTGAAGAGCTTTTCTTGTTGTTGTGCAGCCAGTAGTATGGTCTGGTAGGCGGGCAGCAGGCACATCAGCGAGGCGCGGCGATAGCCTTGCGCACGGTAGGGCAGCGCCGTCAGGTATTCGCCGGACGCACGCAGCTCATTCAACACATCGTTCAGCACCATTGCCTTCCAGGCGGACGCCGCCCCTTGCAAGGCGAGCGGTGTGTACGCAACGGCCTGCAGCCAGCCATCGGGCAGATAGCAGATGGCCCGGCTTAAGTCTTTGGCGAAGTCTTTGACGATGTTGGTTTTTTGCAGGCTGCGCCCGCACGCTTCCGCCAAGGGGCGCAAAGCTCGTGCTGTCTGATCCGCAAGCTGGTAGTGGCTGATCACAAGCTCCGTGGCAAGATGGCCGACGGTGCCCGCCACGTAGTAGCAGTACTCGTCATAGCCGGCCGCTGTCGCAATGACCTTGACCCCTTGCCGCCTGACAAAGAACGACTGCTGATCGGGGGCGCTGAGCTGGCGCATCCCCTGCGTCATCGCATTTGTCCAGCGCTGAACAATCTCTCGCGCGGCCTGCGGCATTTGCGCATAGATCGCCCAGAGGCTCTGGCCCCCCGCAACACCCATCAACTCTTTTTCCCGCTCATTCAGTGCTGGCCAGGCTTCCTTTTCCCATACCGGCAGCACTTCAGTCGCGTGTTGGGGAGCGTCCAATAGTTGGAGGAATTCAGCGAAGCGCTGCTCCTGCCACGCATAGGGCTGCCCGCAGTCTTCAATGTTGTCGACCACACGGCACAGCAGATAGGCGGTGGCGAGATAATAGCGCAGCGGCAGTTCCAGCGCCGGCACCACCAGCGCAAAAGAACGCGAAACCGCATGTAACTGCTGCTCAAGATAGGTTTGTTGTGTTGGTGTCAGCGCGAACACCGCCATCGTTTGTGACATGCCTTGACCTCGAAAGAGCACTCTTTGCGCAGCAGCTTGCTGTAGAGAAAGAGGCTACCACAGCGCGAATCAGCCTGCAATCGGCCAACAACCCAGGGTGCACCAGCAGCCGCTTTTTCCAGCTGAACAGAGTGAACACCTTCCAAGCGTAGTCTTTGCGCAGGATATATGTCTTGACAGTTATATTTCTATATGGTAATATACGGCTATGACGGCAATCTTTGCAGTGCTGGCGGAACCCAATCGGCGGCGTATCCTTGACCTTCTGCGCACGCGACAGCGGTCTGTCAACGAACTGGTGGATTTGCTGGAACTGAGCCAGCCTGCTGTGTCCAAGCATCTGCGCATCCTCAAAGAGGCCGGTCTGGTGGCTGTACAACCTGATGCACAGCGCCGTCTGTACACGCTTTGCCCGCAGCCATTGCGCGAGTTGGATGGCTGGCTGGCGGACTACCGCCAGCTTTGGGAAGAGAATCTCGACCGTCTGGAAGAGTACCTGCATGACATTCAAAACAAGGAGAACAGCAATGACGACAGCCAAATCTGATATGGCAAGTTTAGCGTCGCAAGCATCATCCACGCAGCCTGAACTTTTTATCACGCGTGTGCTGAATGCGCCACGTTCGCTGGTGTGGCAGGCGCTGACCGAGCCGGATCGCCTGATGCAGTGGTGGGGGCCAAAAGGCTTGGCTATGCGTGTAGCCAAGGTGGATTTATGCCCCGGCAGCGTGTTTCACTACAGCCTGCAAGCAGGCAACGGCAGTGAAATGTGGGGCAGGTTTGTCTATCAGGAAATCGTTGCCCCTGAACGACTGGTCTTTATCAATTCTTTTTCGGACGCGCAAGGCGGCATCACCCGCCATCCGATGGCCCCCAACTGGCCGCTGGAACTGCTGAATGTCTGGACGCTCAGCGAACAAGACGGCAAGACGACATTGACGATGCGCGGCGAACCCTACCATGCAACGGCTGCCGAGCAGGAAGCATTTGTCGCTGCAATCAAGTCTGTGGAGCAGGGCACAGCGGGCACCTTTGATCAACTGGACGAGTATCTGGCACAGGTGCAGTAACGGCTGGACCTTAATTTGCTTGACGGCAGGATTACTCTGATTCGGGTGCGTGTTGCGTTTGTATCAGAGCAATCCTGCAGTCTCTCGACGTCATCTCTCAGATCGCCGTTATGGTTCAGGCAGAAAACGCAGCGACGCCAGTACGGCTTGATAAAGCGGTTCCGCCTCAGCAGTTAGCGGCGCAAACATCAGGCTGTAGACGCTGCCGTTGTGCAGAGCGATAATACGGCGGTTCGTGTCCTGGCCAGGCAGGTTATTGAGCAAAACGGCTTCAACGCCGTCAACTTGCATATTCTCTGGCGTCACAGTTTGCCCCGCAAGGACAAAATCATTGACGAATTGCTGCGCAATCTCCGCGAATGTGCGGTCGCTGGCAGGGCTGACCTCAATCGAGACGCGTGGGGCTGTGTGGTTCATAATATCGCCCCCTGCTACAAGACTATAGTTATTGGGCGCCGTCTCAACCACCGAGTAGCCGGCAGGTATGAGCAGACAGAAGCCGTAGCCGGTATTCACATAGGCTTGTTCGCCCGCTGCTGGGTCATCACAAGTGACGGCAGGAGCAAGCGGCAGACCGGCCAGGCGCGTCCAGACTGCCTGCGCCCACTCCTCCACGGCTGCCGCTTCCTCTTTCGGCAGTTGGCTGGCGCCGATGCCATCCAGGTAGTTGTCGTTCACATACAGCGGCGCAAAGCCGTAGAGCCAGCGGTCAAATTGTTCCATTTCTGTCTGCCCCAACCAATCTTCGGCTGCGGTGACGAGATTGCTGTTGGTGCACGAACGTTGCTCTGCATAGGCGTAGCCGTAGAACAGCACAGTTAAGTGGGCGCAGACGCCAGGCGTGTCGGGCAGTTGCCCCAGATTCCAACTGAGCGCCGTCTGTGCTGTAGCGCTGCTCTGGCCGCCAGCGAGTTCGGCGCGGGTGACGCTTGCCCAAGTCAGCAGCGCCCGCTGCCATACCGGATCGTCTAGCTGCCCTGCGCCTTGAAATGTGATTTCTTCGCTGGGGGTCGTATAGGTAAAGGCGCCAAAGCGATCGACTGCATCCTGCCATGTCGCGGCCACATTGGCCGGCAGCGGCAGCTTTGTGAGCGTACCGTCGCAGGCCGTCAACTGCGCCGTCTCCCTATTGTCGATCTGCAGCATGGCGCAGCGTGAACTGTCGCCGCTGCCTAGTTCTGCCGGCCCCACATACGTCAATCCCACCGTTCCGGCGGCATCTGCCGTGGCCGGCGTCTCCGCTGCCGCTGCAGGCGGCAGCGGACGCACGGGATTGCAGCCCACGAGCAGCAGCAGGCCCAAAAAGAGTGTGCTAAAACGGATTGCAGCGTTCATACGTGTTCTCCTCGTCAACAATGTCGTGTTCTTTTTGCAGAGCAAGGCGCATCGGCGGTCGTGCCTTTTTGCTTGACGAAGAGGTTTAGCGGAATGTTCCGTGTTACAGCTATTGGTTAGGAAACGGATTTGTGTTGGTCTTGAATGGTATAATTTTTGTCACAGCGTCAGAGCGATGCTGGTCAGAGATCGGCAGTGTGCAATGGAATGGGAGCCTGGGGCAGGTGAACAAGCCCCTGCTGTGCTTGGGGGTGGGCGCACCGGTTGTTTGGGACGCCTGGTGCAGGTGCTGCTCTTTGCAGCGTTGATCGCCATTGCCTTTGTTGGCCAGCTGTGGGCGTGGGGCGGAGCGATTTTAGGCGGCGAAGTCAATCCTGCCGCCGTGACGGCAATTCAGTCACTGGCTGCGCTGGCGGTGCTGCTGCCGTTTGCCGCCGGCTGGCGCGCCGGGCGCGAACGGGCGATCTACCGCATGTGGTGGGCTGCCGCGCTCTACCCGCTGCTCTTGGCGGCCACGCGCCTGCTGCCGCCGACGCAGAGTCAGGCGGTGCTGCTACTCCAGCTTGTCCTGACGCTGCTCTTTGCCGCCGTGCTGGCCTGGCCCCTGCGCCGGCGGCGTGTCAGCCAGGTGATCCGTTCTACAACAGGCGGAGCAGCGGCGGGCGCCGGCTTGCTTGCGCTGCCCTGGGTTCTATTCGGCGCGCTAGGTTCACCCGAAGATCTGCTGCTGGCGCTGCTGTTGGGGCTGGCCTTTGGTGCGGCTGCGGCGCTGCTGGTGCTGCGTCTGTGGTTGCCCAGCCTGGAGCTTGATTCACGCGGGCGCGGCGCCGACATCTTTACTGGTGGGCTGGCCGCGGGCGCCGCTTTGGTGACAATGGCGAGCGGGCTGAGCCTCAATGGCCTGCAGTTGGTCTTGATGGTTGCGCTGCCGGCGCTGAGTTGGCTGGCTGTGGCTTTGTTCTATACGTCGCCGCCGGCTGGTGTAGTGCCGGCGTTTGACTGGCGCCCGCCCGCGCTGCTGCTCGGCCTCAGCAGCGCCACCATTTTAGCGTTTACGGATGCCGGACCCTTGGCACTGGAAGCAGGCGATGCAGCCTTGGGCTGGGCCTGGCGAGCGGCGGGTATCAGCGTGGCGAGCGGCTGGCTTTGGGCGCTGATGGCCCTGCTGCTGCGGCTGCACTGGGGGACAAGCGGACAAGAGCATCCTGTTTTCGGCAGAGTCGTCTGGGGTGGCGCGCTGCTGTCGGCGGCGCTGGCCGTGCTGCTCTATTTTGTGGCCGGCCAGCCCGGATTCTATGGCGACCGGCTGTTTGTCATTCTCAATACGCAAGCCGACCTGTCGCCTGCGGTGCAGATGCGCGACTATGATGCGCGGCGCCAGTATGTCTATCGTACGGCGGTCGCCCACGCTGACGCCGGCCAGGCGGGTTTGCGCCGCACCTTTGAGCAATTTGGTATTCCTTACACCCCTTATTACCTGGTTAGCGCCATTGAAGTCGACGGAAGTTTGCTCGCGCGGCTGCTGCTGGCCAATCGGAGTGAAGTCAGCCGTGTCCTGCCCAGCCCACGTCTGCGCCCGCTGCCTGGCTCAATGGAGGCGGGGCAGCAGGAAGCGGAACTGCCGCCCGATCATGGTTGGAACCTGGCGCTAATTGGGGCCGAGCAAGTGTGGGCAGCGTATGGCGCCCGCGGGGCAGGCATTGTGGTGGGCCAGTCCGATTCCGGTGTGGATGGCGCGCATGTGGAATTGGCGGATGCTTATCGCGGACGCGGGGGAAGCGACGACTACAACTGGTTTGATCCTTGGTCGCACACGCCGGCGCCTGTGGACTATGGCGGCCACGGCACGCACACATTGGGCAGCGTGCTCGGCAACAACACGGGTGTCGCGCCGGATGCCACCTGGATTGCCTGCGCCAATTTGCAGCGCAACCTGGGCAACCCCGCGCTCTACCTTGACTGTCTGCAGTTTATGCTGGCGCCTTTCCCCCAGGACGGCGATCCGCTGCATGACGGCGACCCGCTGCGGTCTGCGCATGTGCTCAATAACTCGTGGGGGTGCCCGGAAGATCATGAAGGCTGCGATCCCGCTTCGCTGCAGCCTGCGGTGGATGCGCTGCGCGCCGCCGGCATCTTTGTTGTCGCCTCGGCGGGCAACGACGGCCCGCGCTGCGGCACGGTCACGGATCCGATTGCCACCTACGCGGGCGCATTCACCGTTGGCGCGGTGGATGCGCAGCGCAACCTGGCGTTCTTCAGCAGCGCCGGGCCGGTAATGGTTGACGGCAGTGGGCGCACCAAACCGGACATCGCAGCGCCGGGGGTGGATGTCTGGTCAGCCTATCCTGGCGGCCAGTATGCCATGTTCAGCGGCACCTCGATGGCCGGTCCGCATGTGGCGGGCGCAGTGGCGCTGCTTTGGTCGGCCGATCCAACGTTGATCGGCGATATTGACCGCACAGAGCGCATCCTGCGTGAGACGGCGCGCCCGTTCAGCGGCGAGATGATGGATGCAGCAGGTCTGCTGGTGGGGGAGGAGTCGCCGGTGCCACAGCCTGCCGCCACCCCTAATCCGGGTGCGGTGCTGCTGGATGTCGGACTAGACAGCCAGGCCGCCTGCATCCGGCAGGCAAGCGCCGGCCAGACGCCCAACAATCTGGTGGGCTATGGCATCGTTGATGTCTATGCGGCGGTGCAGCGCGCGCTGAAGGCAGATGAGTAAACTGCACTCCTTGACAATACAAAGTAAAAATGAAAGCGAACGAATGTGAAGCGTAGGCGGCAGTGGTTGCGTTGGGTGGGCCGTATTGTGGTTGTGATTGCGGTCCTATTGTTTGTACTGTATCTGGGCGTTTATCTGTGGTCATGGACGATGCCGCCGCTGGAGCCGGTGGCGCTGCGTTCCAACTCTGATCCGGCAGCCACGGTGGAAGAGGCCCAAGCGCGTTTTGACGATCTATTGGCGGCGGAGCAGGCGCGTGGGGACATCGACCCCAAGTGTCTGCCGTTTCTGTTGAGTCACGGCGTCAAGACAGAACGCGCCGTCGTTTTGCTGCATGGGCTGACGGCCTGCCCCTACCAGTACAAGCAGTTGGCGCAGATGTACTACGACCAGGGGTACAACGTGCTGGTACCGCGTCTGCCGCGCCACGGCCTGGCCGACCGCACTTCCAATGCGTTGGCTGAGCTGACGGCGGAAGAACTGTTGGGTGTTATGGATCCTTCTTTGGACATCGCCGCCGGTTTGGGCGATCAGGTGGCGATGCTTGGCCTGTCGCTGGGTGGCAATGTGGCGGCGGCGGCAGGGCAACTGCGCAGCGACCTGCATCTGGCTATGCCTGTCTCGCCCGCTATCGGTGTGCGCTTTACCTGGCCAGGCATCACGCCTGCCCTCACCCGCCTGCTGATTGGGCTGCCTGACCTGTACATCTGGTGGGACCCGATCAATAAGGCGGATTTTCAGGCGGAGAGCGGCTATCCTGGTTTTTCTTCGCACTCTTTGGGCCAGATTTTTCGCCTGGGGTTGGCGGTGAAGCAGATGGCAGCCACAACGCCGCCGCTTGCCGATGCACTGCTCATGGTCACAAACTGGGGCGACCCCGCCATCAACCTGGCTAACGCCAATGCTCTGGCTGACGCATGGTGCAGCAACGGCGGTGACGTGCGCACCTATCGTTTCCCACTGCTGCCCTGGCTGCCGCACGACATTGTCTCCATTGACGCCGTCGGTGCGCGCCCGGAGGTGAGCTATCCTATGCTGCTGCAGTTGACGGACGAGAATTTCTAGCGATTTTGGGGGTAGGAAGACTACCGGGAAATGGCTTAGCCCACAATCTCGGCCAACTCATCCTCGCTCAGCCGGAAGTCCATAGCGCCGATAATGCCTTCGACCTGCTGCGCGCTGCGGCCGCCGACGATGGCGCCGGTGACGGCTGGTTGGCGCAGCGTCCAGGCGATAGCCACTTCACCGGCGGAACGGCCATGGCGTGCGCCGATGTCACCCAGCCGATCCGCCAACGCCAAGTTTTTGCTCAACTGCGGCTCCTGAAACCACTCATTAGAACGCCGCCAGTCGTCCTTCGGCAGATTGGCGGCGCGTTCGCGACTCATGGCGCCGGTCAGCATGCCTGACGCCATTGGTGAATAGGCGATGACACCAATGTTATTTTGGGCGCAGAAGGGCAAAATTTCCGCCTCAATATGGCGATCCAGCAGCGAGTAGGGCGGCTGCAGTGAGGTAATCGGCGCAATGCGCTGCGCCCGCTGCATCTGTTCCACACTAAAGTTGGAGACGCCAATCCAGCGCACCAGCCCTTCCTCCTGCAGGCGCGCCAGCGTCTCCCAACCCTCTTCGATCTCTGCATCCGGGTTGGGCCAATGCACCTGATAAAGGTCAATTGTATCCACCCCCAGCCGGCGCAGACTGGCCTCGCATTCACGGCGTACTGAGTCCGCTTTCATACTGTTGTAAATCTGGCGCTGGTCATCCCAGCGCAGCGAACATTTGGTGAAGATGTACGGCTTGCGCTGCATGCCTTGCACTGCCTGCCCCACCAACTCCTCGGAGTGCCCCAAGCCATAGATCGCGGCCGTATCGACCCAGTTAATTCCCAGCTCCACCGCGCGTTGGACAGCTTCGATCGCCTGACGATCATTCTGTGCACCCCATCCGCCTGCCCAGTCGGGGCCGCCGATAGCCCAACTGCCAAAGCCGATAGGGGTGATCGGCATGTCGCTGTTGCCAAGTGGTCGTGTCTGCATAAAATCTCCAGTATGTGAGGTTGTGGGCCGGCGCTTTATGGATGGTCTGGGATATACACATTGGCAATCGTCATCTGCCACTGCTGCAGCGTTGGATGGCGTTGGTCTTCAGCTTTGAGGACACGGGTGGCGCCGGCGGTGCGCCTTCCGGTACGGCGACGAATTGCAGCGACTGGCAGGCCGTGGTCGAGATGGCTGATAAAATCAGCACGCAATCCGGTCAGCGCCTCAACAATGAACTGAACCGGATGCTGCAACTTTGTCTACTCTTCCGCCACCGCGGCTAATCCCTCGGCATCGAGAATGGCGATGCGTTTGCGGCCAATCTCGATATACCCTTCCGATTTGAGGTCGTTGAGCACCTGGGTGGCGGTCTCACGATAGGTGCCGACGCTCTCGGCTAAGTCTTGGTGGGTTAAACCCGTAATTTCGTTGCTGTTTTGTTCCTGCGCCAACCGCAGCAGCAGGCTGGCAAGGCGCGCCGGGATGCCTTTGAAAGCCATGTTTTCCAGCCGCTCTTCCGCTTCGCGCAGGCGGCGGCCGGTGATCTCCAAAATGCGCAGCGCAACCTGCGGCTTGCCCAGAATCAACCGCTCCAGGTCATTGCGGCTCATGACACAGATCGTGCAGTCCTCCACCGCTTCGGCAAAGGTATTGTGCAGCTTGGTGCCCAAGAGCGCCATCTCGCCAAACAGCGTGTGTGCGCCCAACGTGGTGATTACCAGCTTTTTGCCTTCCGGGCTGATGCGGTAAAGCTGGACGCGGCCTTCCTTGACGATGAACAGCACCTCACCCGGTTCTTCAGGCCGGTAAAAGACGCGCCCGCGCGGCACGGCGCTGATGGTCGTAATGCGGTTCAACTCCTCCATCTCGCGCGGAGACAGGTCTTGAAACACAGTGATCTCAGAGAGATAGCGCATTTTGTCTGCCGGCTGTGCACCGCCGGCCCTGTCACTCGCCTGGCCATCAACTTTGTCTGGGACGTGTTCTTCGGCTGCCACGATATTCTCCCTTACTTGGCTGTCCCAAACGACAGCCGTGGATGTGCTCGCACCTTACGCTTCGTCACATTTGCATTATGGGCGCGCACGCACCAAAACGCAAATGGGATTGTCGAAACACAGCGGCTGTTGCTACAATAGCGGTTGCGACAGGAGAGATTGCTGCCACACCGGTACGGCCTCGATTACCGGCCGGCCATCTGCCTGATTCGCTGCAGAGCCGTTCTTAAGCCACTGGTGCACACCAACTCATGTCGATTTCGCCCACGCCATCATCCACGCCGCCTGCCAACCGTACTGGTCTGGTTATTACCATCAGTGTGCTGGTGGCGGTGCTGGTTTTGCTGGGTGTGGCCCTAATGTGGGTGGCAGTGCAAAACGGCTTTGCTTTTGCGCCTACCCCGACGTCGACGCCTACTGTGCGTCCAGCGTTCACGCCCACGCCTGACCTGCGTGCCACAAACGTGGCTGCCGATATGCTGACGCAGGTAGCCTTTGCCGCCACCCTTGTTGGCCGCATGACTGCTGGTGCGCCGCTTGATCTGCCTGCCAATCAGGCTACGGCCGCGGCGCAGACGCAAGGGGGCGTCACGCTGCCCATTGTCTCTGCGCCGGGGCCACTTGAAGCTGAGCCGGCCGGGCCGGAGAGTGTGACGCCTGGGGAGACAGTGCAGCCCCTTTCCACGGTTATTTTCATGCCCAGTGTGGAAAACCCGCCGGCGGCTACGCTGATTCCACCCCCTACATTTGCCGAACTGCCCACTGTGGCTTTCCCCACGCCTGTACTTGCCACGCCGGAATTTCCGACCCCCAGCCTGCCTACGCCGGAACTGCCTACGCCGGAACTACCTACGCCGCTGCCCTCATTCCCCACGCCGGCGCCCACAGTTCCTCTACCGATTGGGGGCGAACTGGCGGCCACGCTGCGTTCGGTGGACACAACCGTGCATGTGGGGCCTTCCAATATCTATACGGCCTCGGTGGTGACGGCCAATACAGGGGTCAAGCTGCGCGGGCGCACACCTGCCGGCGAGTGGGTGCTGGCCTGCTGCATTCCCAATACCGCGACTACCTTTTGGGTGCGGCGCGCCTATGTCAATATTGCCAACAACAGTCTGCCGCCAGGCGCTCCGAGCGATGCAGATCCGAATAATCCAAGTTGGCTGGCAGTACAGCAGCCCGATAGCTCGCTCACGCCGGCTGCAACGCCGACTGGCATTCCACTAAATGATTTCCCATTGGCGCGTTACGACAGTCAAAATAGCGGGCGCGTCCCTTCTCTTCCCAATCCGCCGCTGCAGCAGTCCTGGACAGTCTATCAACAGGCGGCGCAGGGCTTTGTCTCGCCGGTGGCCGTCAGCGGCCAGAGCGTGCTTGCCTCCAGTTCGGATAACCAGTTCTATAGTTTGGATTTGGGGAGTGGCTCGCAGCGTTGGCGCTACCCTTTACAGAATTTTACGCAGTTGGCGCCTGCGATCCAAGACGGCATCATCTATCTTGCCTACGGGCGCAGCATGGTTGCGCTGCAGGATCAAGGCAACGCCGCCGGCCTGATCTGGCAAAAGGAGTTGCCTTTTAATTCTACTTCACCTTTTAATATCTGGCTCGACACGCTGTTTATCGGCTCCGGCGAGGGAGGCGACGCCCGCCTGGTAGCCATCCGGCGCAGCAACCCCGATGACCGCCGGGAATTTAACGAGCCGAACGGGCGCGTGCAGCAGCCGGCTATCGGCCAGGAGACGATTTTTGTCGGCGCCGACCGGTTATGGGCGCTGGACATCAATATCTTCAACAGCCAAGAAATTATCTGGACAAGTCCGGACGTTTTTAACGTGGCGGCCCCGCCCGTCTATGTTGCGCCGGGCGTGGTCAAGCTGGCAGAACTGTATGTGGCTGACAGCGGCGGGACAGTTCATGCACTCGACGCCAACACCGGAGAACGCTTTTGGACACATGCATTGGGTGGTTCAATTACGGCGCTGGCGGTAAACGACAGTAGCGTCTATATCGCCGGCAATGGCGTGCTGCGCGCCGTCTCGCGCCGTGACGGTGCACAGCAGTGGACGCAGACCGTGGGCGCGGTGATGGGTGGGCCGCTGGTCACCAACAGCCGCGTCCTCGTTGTCACGCAAAATGGGGGTATTTTCTTGCTTGACGCCGCCAACGGCAACATTTTGGATGGCGCCCAGAATGTAAATGCACAAGTGCCGGGGGGGCCGGCCATCAGTGGCTTGCAGCTTTTAATTCCGACCAACAACAGCACCGTCTATTCCTATCGGGGGGCGCCGTGAATCAAAATCCGGATCAGCGCGCTGCGCAAGCGGGTGACCCGGAGCGGACCAGGGCCGTGGCCGGCCACAAGCGACCGGGTTGGGACAGCCTGTTGGTGGCGCTCTTGGTATTGGCCTTGCTGCAAATCACTGGGTTGGCCGAACAAGCCGCCCTGCCCACGCGGGTGCAGGATGTTGTGCGCCACCCCTTCCTGGGTTCTCTGCTGCCCGCAAGCGGTATCGCTGCCATGGGTGACGCCGGTCCACGGCCCGGCGACCCAGTTGGACTTGTGCTTGTGGCGTTGAGCCTGGGGCTGCTGCTGCTTTACCTGCTGTTTGACCTGGCCCTGCGCGAGCCGTGGCGCAGCCGTGTCAAGGCTCTTGTGCTGGCTGGGCTGTTGGCGACGGTGGTCTTTTTGCCCATGATCAAACTGGTCTTGCTGCGCCAGGCAAGCGGTCCGGCCAGCTACACGCACGATGGCGGCGTCATCCAGACGGAGGCCACCATCCGCTATCTTTTTGCGGGTAAAAATCCATATGTTGAAGACTATGTCGCTACGCCGATGGCTGAGTGGGGGATCAGCCGCTACCGGACTGCGCTTTATCATTATCCTTATCTGCCGTGGACCTTTGTGGCCAGCGCACCTTTTTATGCGCTGGGGCAGGTTGTCGGCTTTTATGACCAGCGGCTTGTCTATTTCTTGTTCTGGTTGCTGGCGCTGGCGCTGGCGCCCCGGCTGGTGCAGGGTGCGCAGCGTAAGCTGGCGCTGGTCGCGCTGCTTGGTCTCAACCCGATTATGGGGTTGGACATCATCTTTGGCCAGAATGATGTCTTTGTATTGAGCTGGCTGCTGTTATCGCTGGTCGCCTGGCAGGCGTGGTATTCCGGTGCACAGCAGAAGTTGGCTGAGCGGGGGTGGCTGGTCGCGTCGTCACTGCTGTTTGGATTGGCATGTGCCTCCAAATCCACAGCATGGTTCTTTGCCCCCTTCTACGGACTGCTGCTGCTGCGCGATCAGCCGCTGGCGGCGCTGGGCTGGCGGGAACGGCTCCGCCTGCTTCCCCTGCTGCTGCGCCGGGCGGCCCCTGCGCTGCTCATATGGATTTTGCTGGTTGGCCCGTATATTCTGTGGGATGCAGGCGCCTTGTATGATGATGTGTGGCGCTGGAGCAGTGGACAGGGCGACACGGGCTATCAAATCTGGGGGTGGGGCGCAAGCAATTTTGTCCTTGCGCTGGGCTGGGTCAGCGACCGCTTTGGTCAGTGGCCGTTTTGGCTGGTGGAAGTAGCCGTGGCGGCGCCGCTTTTGTTGTGGCTGGTGTGGCGGCAGTTGCAGGAGAACAGCCTCGCCAATGCCTGCTGGCACTATGGGCTGCTGCTGTTTGGCTTTTTGTATGTAAGTCGTTTTCTAAATGAAAACTATCTAGGTTTCCTGTTGGCGTTTTTGACTATCGGGCTGCTGGCCGGCAGTAAAACAGAGGAGAAGGAACGAGGCTGGGGATAAGTACGTTAGGGAAAGCTGACAGCGCTTGACGGCGCGACGGCGCATTGTGCACAAGCGTTGCCAGCCGCACATGGACGTGCGGGCTGGACGCTGTGTAGGGTGGGAGCGAAGTGATCTGGCGCTGTAGATTGGTTAACCTGGCCGGCTTATGACTCGTCCAGCACGCGTACGGTTTCAAGGGCGGCAATGGCTGCTTCCTGTGTCAAGTACTGATAGGCCTCGTCAAATGCCTCGCGCTGGCGTTCGACGGAAGCCGGACTGTCTTTTGCCGCCATTTGCACCAGAGCAGTCAGGGCGGTGACAAGGCCAATGATGCTGGGCAGCGGCCCCGCTACATCCGTTGGTGCATAGATGACGAGTTCGGACATACGGTTGGCAGGGCTGGCCATGGAGCCGATAATGCCCAGCGTGCGGGCGCCGCGCGAACGGGCGTACTCCATGGCGCGTGCCACATCGCGTCCGTAATCGGTGGCGCTGACGCCGATGACCAGCACTTCCTGATCAATGTTGATGAGGGTGGATGCTTTTTTGACTGGATCATTGGGCAGATATTCGGCGTCAAAGCCGCGGTGGCGAAACTGCTGCGCCGCCATTTCAGTAACGGCATCTGCGTAGCCGTCGCCGACAAGGAGAATACGTTTTACCGAGGCAAGCAACTGCGAGATGGCGTCAATGTGTTCGGGCGGATTGTGCACCAAAATTTGACGCAGATTTTGCTGCTCTTGTTCGACCCGGTCACGAAACATACCGGCAGGGTCTTCAGGCGCGAGGACTTGCGGTTCGTAGGCAGTATAGATCTCTGACTTGACTTGCTCACGGACATCCTGTAAAAGTTCCGGATAGCCGTTATAACCGAGCCGCTGTGAGAAGCGAACTACGGTTGTGGTATCGACCCCGACGGCATAGGCAAGCTGCGCTGCCGTCATAAAGGCGACTTCATAGTAGTTACTCATGATGTAGTCCGCGACTTTGCGGTAACTACGACTGAGATGGTCGTAGTATTCGCGGATTTTTTCCCTATACATCTGGCCCCCCTAAATGTATGGAATGTATAAGTTATAGGTCGCACATCTTACTTATGTGACCATCGGCAGCTTCCTTGAAGAATCGGTCGAGAATGCCAACGAAATTGTTCAATGCTTCAGATGTACAGTATAGGATGGACAACGCGATTTGTCAATCACTTAGTGAAAATCTGGGCGTAAATGAAAAATAGTTTGCCGACAAACATTGCAGCCATTTGGTTGGAAGACATCCCTGCTGGACTCAGCCAGTGACGACATGATAGGATAGAGGGATGAATTGGGTACCTTCTTGGCTAGGAAACAGGCTGCTGCTAGCCGCCGCCATCATTACTTCTGCGGTGGGAGCGGTCGCCTGCACTACTAATCTGCCGCCCGCGGCTCCGGGCGTGGTGGTGCAGTTGACGCCACAGGCACCGCCGGCGACCGCTGCTGCAATGATTCATGCAGCAGCTCTCTCTACGCCTTTGCGTCTTCCCACAGCCTCGCCTACATCGGCAGCGGCCTCGGTGCAACTGCCGACAGTGACGCCAACTCCGGAGCCTCCCGCCACGCAGGCGCCACAACTGGAATTGACGCCGGACGGTGTGGCGCGCACGGTCAAGGTGCCGATTCTGATGTACCATTACATCAGTACGCCACCCGCAGATGCTGACATATACCGTGTTGACTTGTCCACGCCGCCTGATCTGTTTGCGGCGCACCTGGATCGATTGACGGCTGAAGGATACACAACGATTTCGCTTTACCAGTTGTTGGCTTATCTTACGCAGGGGGCAGCGCTGCCGGAAAAGCCGGTCGTGATCACGTTTGACGATGGGTATCGCGACACCTATGAAAACGCATTTCCGCGCCTGCAAGAACATGGTATGACGGCAACCTTTTTTGTCGTCACCGATTTTTTGGATGAACAGCGGCCGCTTTACTTGTCTTGGGATATGGCGCGCGAGATGTTGGCCGCCGGGATGTCGATTGAGTCGCACAGCCGCAATCACGCCAGCCTGGTCGGGCAGGATGACGACTATCTGGTGTGGCAGGCGTTGGGCAGCGCAGAAACATTGCAGTATGAACTGGGCCGGCGCCCGCGCTTTATCTCCTACCCAGCAGGCGATTATGACCAGCGTACAATCGACATTTTTCATAGCGCCAACTATTGGGCGGGCGTCACAACCAGCCAGGGTACGCAGCAATCTACAGAGTCTCCTTTTGAATTGGAGCGCGTACGCGTGCGCAACACTACGACACCAGATGATCTTATCCGCTACATCCAGGCAGATTGGTGATGGTGACGACTGGTGAAGCCGCCGGTTACGCTGGCTGGGGCGACAGCCTGACAGCGCTGGCTGCGATTTCCAAAAATGGCGGTCCCAGTTGACAAGCGCGGCAAAGCTCAGTACAATCGCGATAACTTCGGGTTTGTGCGTTGCAGAACAATCAACCCCTAGACGGATACAATAGGTAAGTTGCGACAACTCCAGCGGGTGTCGCTGCCCCCAAAATGTGCAATTTGGAAATTGTTAATTGAATGAATCGCCCATAAAAACAAGTAACGGACTCAGGAGGTTGTTCCCATGACGCATGTGATTTTTGATCTGTGTATTCGCGATGGAGCCTGCACAGAGGTTTGTCCGGTCGAATGTATCATTCCGGGCATCCCCGAAGATGAATGGCCCTGGTATTATATTGACCCCGACACCTGTATCGACTGCGGCGCCTGTGTGCCGGAATGCCCAGTTGACGCCATTCTTCCCGAAGAAGATCTGCCCGAAGAATATCAGTACACGACAGAACTGAATGCTTTGTACTTTACCGAAGGCCCTGGTTACTCTGCTGTCGGCAAGTAAAGCAGTTGCGGTTCGCCGTTTGGGTCAAACCAAAAAACCTCTGCGCAAGCGGAGGTTTTTTATGTGGCCGCAGCGGCGCGACAATAGGTGCTCACTGCATTTTTCCGACAAGCTTTAGATGCAAATTGGCGACTTCTTATGACTGGAAAAGAAATGCTGTCTCCGGATTGGTCCAGCGTAAAACGCGCGCTGGTGATTGTGGCGCACCCTGACGATGCCGATTTTATTTGTGCTGGAACCTGTATTCAGATGGCTCGACAGGGCATCGAGGTCACCTATATGGTGTTGACCAATGGTGACAAGGGCAACCATAACCCCGAAATCACGCGTAACCAATTGATTGCCATGCGTAAGATCGAGCAGCGTCAGGCTGCTGAACGCTGTGGCATTCATGAAGTGCTGTTTATGGGCGAAGAGGATGGCTTTCTGCGCCCCCATAAAGCTATCCGCAAGCGCGTGACACGCGAGCTTCGCCGCATCCGGCCCGAACTGGTGATCTGCACCAATCCGGACCGCTACTTTGTCGGCGACGGCTATATCAACCATCCTGATCACCGCAACGCCGGGTTGGTGGCGGTTGAAGCCATTTTCCCCGCCACCGATAACCTGATGTTTTATCCCGACCTGGCGGACGAAGGATATCATCCCCACAAGATCAAGTTTCTCTATGTCCATGGGCACGACCAACCTGACCTGCGCGTGGATATTACGGCTGAGTTGCCGGCCAAAATCGAAGCCATCCTCTGCCATACTTCCCAGTTCAGTGATCCGGCCGGTGCGCAAAAGCGCTGGCTGGAAAGCTGGGGTGAGACCCAGGAAGACGGCAGCCTGCGCTACTTTGAATCGTTTAAGATCATGAAGTTCGGCTAGCCGCGCACAATACGGGTGCCCGTCTCGCCGTGCAGCGCTCGCCCCAAATTTTGCGGATTGGTGATCAGCGCATAGGCTTCGGCCTTTGCGCTGTTTTCCAAGAAACGCAGACAAGATTGAATCTTGGGCAGCATGCTGCCTGGCGCAAAATGCCCTTCTTGCATATACTGCCGCGCCTCGCTGATGGTCATCTGGTAGATTTCCCGCTGGTCCGGTTTGCCATAGTTGATGGCAACCTTCTCCACGCCGGTGCTGATCAAAAACAAATCCACATCGATGCTGGCTGCCAATAGGCTGCTGGCCCGATCCTTATCGATGACGGCGTAGACCGACCGCAGCTCCCCTTTGGCATTGCGAATGACTGGAATGCCGCCTCCGCCTACGGCTACGACAATCCATCCCATGCGTACTGCATCACCGATAGCTTTCTCCTCGATAATTTCCACCGGCTCTGGGGAAGCGACGACGCGGCGCCAGCCGCGCCCGGCATCCTCGACTACTTGCCACCCTTCCTGTTCAAACTCGCGCGCGCGGTTTTCATCCATAAAGCTGCCGATAGGCTTACTGGGGTTCGCAAAAGCCGGATCGTCGGCCACCACGCGTACTTGGGTAATCATCGTAATGCACTGGCGGGCAATCTTGCGCTGGAAGAACTCATTGTTGAGCGTTTGCTGCAGCATAAATCCGATACTGCCCTGCGTATCGGCGACGATGAGGTCGAGCGGCGTCGGGTGCACCTCGCCGGCGGCCAATTCGTTGCGTCGCAGAATAAATCCTACTTGCGGCCCATTGCCGTGTGTGACGATGACGGTCCAGCCGGCTTCCACCATGTCGGCTACATTGCGCATTGTCTGGCGCACCGCGTCCCACTGTTTTGGCACGCTGGGATCTTTGTTGTCCATTATCAGCGAATTGCCGCCGATCGCCACGACCGCCACCAATGGAGGATTCAAAAGGGCTGTACGCTTCAGGAACGTCATATAGAGAACCCCCACTCCTTTGTGAGCACTGTGTCAGTCACTGTATCAGTTAATTTATGTAAAAGTTTGCCGCAGGTTTAGAAGGTGTTGCCGGTAACTTAAATCGAATTGATTGTAGAGGGGAGGGCAAAGAACGACAAATTGTCTTAGGCATCCCCCTGTGTACGTACCGGCAAAAGCAAACTTGGCGTGTTTACCCTCCGCCTGTTACCATTGTGCATGCCACAAAACAAATTCGTAGCCCAATCAATGATGACACCGAAACCTCACTTACCGCCACATTCACTGTTGCATTCACTGCCTCAGGCTGTACGCACACAGCGGCCCCTTGTATCCGGTGCGAAGGATCAATCCGCTGCATGCGATTCATTATGTAGGAGGCGGATTGTCGACGCCAGCCCGTGAGGAAGAAGATGCCGCAGAAGTCGAAGCGACGTTGCTGCGCCGGCTGCGGGAGGGTGACAACAGCGCCTGGACGCAGTTGACCCAGGTATATAGCCCACGTCTGTATGCTTACCTTCGCCGTAACTTGCCTGCCGCCAATGACGCCGAGGACGCCTTGAGCGAGACAATGTTGGCGGCTGTGCGCGCAATTCCGAGCTTTGACGGGCGCGTCTCTTTGGCGGCATTTCTATATTCGCTGGCTTACCGCAAGATGGCTGACTATTGGCGGCGGCAGCATGCTACTGCGCCGCTTAACGAAGCAATTGCTGCCGGCCATTTGGGTGGCGGCAGCGCAGAACGGCTTGCGTTTGAAGAATTGTTCGACAGCCTGCCCGAAATTTCCCGGCAGGTGCTGCTGCTGCGCTACCAGGTTGGCCTGAGTGTGAGTGAGACCGCTGAAGTCATCGAGCGCTCCTACAAGGGAACAGAGTCATTGCTGAGTCGGGCACGCAGCCAATTGCGTGCAGCGCTGGATCGTGCGGACCAAGAACATGATTGATTGGGGACGACAGCCGGAGATGAATGACGATGAGGTGCTGCGCACGCTGTTTGCGCACCGGCTGGCGGATGAGCCGCTGCCGCCTGCCGTGTTGGAACGGGTTACGCATAGTGTGCTCACTGAGGTGCAGCAAAATCTGGTGCCGGCGGCTTTGCCGCCGGTTTCCCGCAGCGCTACTCTGCTTGTCCGCCTTGAGCGCTTTCGCAGTTGGTTAGGCAGCTTGCCTCCTAATCAGACGCTGCTGCTTGCCGGCGCCGCCGCGGTGGCGGCAATGGTGTTGATCATCGGTGTATCGCGCATCACCCCGCGCCCATTGACCGCAATCGCTGAAGTGGCCGGCGGCAACGCTACTGTGTTGAGCCACCACACTTCTAAGTTTCATGTTCAGAAGGATGGCGATGTGCTCAAATTGCGCCAGGGCGACCAGGTTTTGACTGCCGAAGGTGCTGTGCGGCTGACGCATTTTCCCGATCAGGTGGCCATCATTGAACCAGGCGCCTATATCGAACTTACGCGCCTGGATGAAGCCGGTGGCGGTCACCAACTGGCGCTGACGCTGCACGATGGTATCGTCCATAGTCAAATCAATACACCTTTACAGGCAAATGATGAGTACGTAATTCGCACGCCGGGTGTAGCCGTGTCGGCAGTCGGCACCGATTTTACCGTTGAAGCAGTCAGCCCACAAGAAACCATTGTCAAGACGATGGCCGGGCAAGTTCAGGTGACGATGGGAGAACAGGTGGTGACGGTTGGTCCGGGTCAGGAAGTGGATGCTGTGTTGGGCCAAACGCTCAAGCTGCAATCCGACGGCGACTGACCCGCGCTTAGTGGCTTGCCGGTGAACCCTTGTGGTGGCTGACGGGAACGCCTGCGACTGTTTTTTGGCAAACCTGGCCTGATTTCAAATTCACACAATTGTTGTAGAATAGCGGACATGCCGGCGAGGCTTTTACAGGCTGCGAGCCGGCGTGTTTGTTTTGCCTGGGCTGGTGACACGGGTGCTGGGAAAAAAAAGGTGGGAGAATAGAAATGACGAAATTTATCTTTGTAACGGGCGGTGTGCTATCCGGACTTGGCAAGGGTGTGACAGTCGCCTCTTTGGGTACAATTCTAAAGGCACGCGGTGTGCGCGTGGCAACGATGAAATTGGATCCATATCTCAATGTCGATCCGGGTACGATGTCTCCTTATCAACATGGCGAAGTCTTTGTAACTGAGGATGGGGCCGAGACTGACCTTGACCTGGGCCACTATGAACGCTTTGTCGACGTAAACCTGAGCAAGCTTTCCAATATTACCAGCGGTCAAATTTATACCGCTGTGCTCAGCCAGGAGCGCCGCGGCGACTTTCTGGGCGGCACAATTCAAGTGATCCCACATGTAACCAACGAAATCAAGCGCCGGATTGGGCTGGCGGCGCGCACGGCGCAGGCCGATGTCCTGATCGTTGAAGTGGGCGGCACGATCGGCGATATTGAAGGTCTCCCTTTTTTGGAGGCTATCCGCCAGATGCGCAAGGACATCGGGCGTAAGAACACGCTCTATGTGCACGTCACGTGGCTGCCTTATCTGGCCGCCTCGAAGGAACTCAAAACGAAACCGACGCAGCACAGTGTGCGCGAACTGCGCGGGATCGGCATCAGCCCGGATGTGATTGTGCTGCGTTCGGATGCGCCGGTGGATGAGGAGGTGATTGCAAAAACCGCCCTTTTCTGTGACGTGGAGAAGGAGGCGGTGGTGTCGCTTGTTACCTCAGATACAATTTATTCCGTGCCTTTGAACCTGGAAGACGCAGGGATTGGCAGTTGGATTGTGGGGCAGTTGGGGTTGACCGAGATGCGTTCGGCGCAGGAGGGGTTGGCGGACTGGAGGCAGTTTGTCAGCAAGCTGCGCTCAGAAAAACCGGTGCTTCACATTGGTCTTGTCGGCAAGTATGTCGAGTTGGAGGATGCCTATTTAAGCGTCAAAGAGTCCCTGATCCATGCTGGTTTAGCCATAGGCTGGGATATTGAGATTACCTGGATTAGCTCTGAAGAATTGGAGAAAGGGCGGGACTACGAGCGGTTGGAGGCGGTGGATGGCATTGTTGTTCCCGGCGGCTTTGGCTACCGCGGTGTGGAAGGGATGATCGGAGCGGCGCGCTTTGCGCGCGAGCAAGCTGTTCCCTATCTGGGTCTATGTTTGGGTATGCAAGTTATGTGTGTTGAATTCGCACGCAATATTTTGCAAAGCGATGAGCCAAACAGCACGGAATTTGACCTCAGCACGGAGTATCCAATTATCGACTTGATGCCTGACCAGCGTGATATTGCAGACATGGGCGGCACCATGCGGCTGGGCGTATACGACTGCCAGCTTGTGCCCGGCACGCACGCCGGCGAGGCTTATACCAGTATGGGCTATGGTGAACTGGTTCAGGAACGTCACCGCCACCGTTTTGAGTTCAACAACGCTTTTCGTGGCGAGATGGAGCGCAACGGAATGATTTTCGCCGGTCTGTCGCCCGATGGGCGGCTGGTGGAGATCGCCGAACTGGCTAATCATCCCTTTATGGTAGGCAGCCAGTTTCATCCGGAATTCAAGAGCCGTCCCAATAAACCGCATCCGTTGTTTCTAGGATTTATCAAGGCTGCCATTGCACAACATAAGCAAACGATGGCACTGCCGGCTGCGCAGCAGGAGCAGGCGGCGAGTTCGCAGCCGCAGATATCGGCATAAGGCGGTCAGTGTGCGGAAAAAAATAGCCTCTTGCGGCGCTCAAATTTGCTTGATGGCAGCAAACCGGCTATACTTCCGTGTCGAGTAAACTGCCGTTGTAGCTCAGTTGGTAGAGCGGCGCACTCGTAATGCGCAGGTCATGAGTTCGAGTCTCATCAACGGCTTTCAAAGCGCCCTCCCCAGTCTGGAGGGCGTTTTGTTTATGAGTGCCGGCAGCCGGCGAGGCCCCCGGAAGGGCACTTGTGTGCGGGAACTGCCGTTAAACAGAAGGCGTTAGTCTAGCGCCTGGCAGCTGCCAGGTTAATCTTGGTCTGTTCGCCTCGGAGTAGAGACAAAAACGGATCTAGAAGTTGGGAATCGACAATTGACAAAGGCATTGCAGCAGGCTAGACTGCATAAAGGGCAGTTTTTCCTGCTTTTCCTGCTTACGTATGGAAGGTCACCCGCTGAGGTGGCTTTGGCTAGTCTTAAGAAAGGCAGATGCAATCGTTCTAATGGCTGATATGCTGACCTTGAATTCCGGGAAGTCTGTCCGCAGTGATGCCCCCGCCAAGCAGGGAAGAGGAAGCCGCAGTATGGCGCCCGCCCCTGTTCAGAGCACTGGCCCCCTCTTGCGTGAGCGGCGCGAGGCCATGGGTGTCACTTTGGCCGAGGCTGAAGTCGCCACGCGCATCCGGCAGAAGTATCTTGCCGCCTTGGAAGCGGATGAGTGGGACCTTCTTCCCGGTGAAGTTGTCGGACGTGGTTTCCTGCGCAATTATGCCACCTATTTAGGCTTAGAGCCTACTGAAATGATAGAACGCCGGCGCGCTGTAGCAGACGATTCGTTGGCTGCAGTGCTGGTTAATACCAGCGCCGGCAGCGCTTTGCCGCCTGAACGCAAAGTAGATTATCGTCCCAAAGATGTCGCCTTGAAAGATGAAGGCGATGACTTGGATGCGGCGCGCCAGATTAACTGGGCGCCTTTTCTGGCCTTCGTGGCGATTGCTGCTTTTGTTGGGTTGGGCTATCTCGGTGTGACGCAGCTCGGCCCCCAGGTGGGCCGCTGGGTTGCGGCGGGCCAGCGTCAGATTGCAGAGTGGCAGGCTCCCACGGCTGCGGCAACGCCGCCGGTAGTGGCAACTCTGCCGCCCAATCTAACCGCTTCGGACAGCCAAACTGGTGCGGCGGCGGCAGCGGCTTTGACTGCGCCTGCCACGGAAGCTCCACAGCCGACCGCAGTATCTGCGCCCGCTCTCGCTGTTGATGCTGTCGCTCCACCGCTTGTCGCCGACAGCACCATTGAGGCGGAGCCTGTCGTTACGCCTGAGGCTGCTGTGTCTCTGTTGGCGCTGCTGCCCAGCCCGACGCCCCAACCGGCTGAACCGACGCCAACCCCTACCACCGCTCCTGCCGCGGCAACGGTAAACACAGGCGCTAACCTGCGCACGGGGCCAGGCACCGATTATCCAATACTGGCCGGTCTACAGGCCGGGCAGCCCATCACGATCATTGGGCGCAGCGCCGATGGAACCTGGTACCAGCTTTCCGACAATTCGTGGGTTTTTGCTGAGTTGGTGAGCGATGCTCCTGCCGATCTGCCTGTGGTGGAAGCGCCGCCGCCTGCACCTGTAGAAGCTGCACCTGTAGAAGAAGCTGCCCCTGTTGAACCGGCCCCCAATCCGTAAGTAAACCGTGAGAACGGTATAAAGAAACGAGCGTCAATGCAACGCTCGTTTTTTTATTGCTCTTTTTTCAGCGCATCTCTTAGCTGGCCGGTGCAGGGTGAGCGGTCGAGCGCAAGATCGGTGTTTGTTCCAGCGGAACAGCTTCGACTTCTCCGTCACTGTTCTTAACCAGCTTGTACACCTGTGTGGCTTTGTCGGTCATGAGAACACCGTGCAAATGGTCGATCTCGTGCAGGAAAACGCGCGCCAGCCAGTCATAGGCTTTGATGCGGATCTCTTTGCCGTGGCGATCCTGCGCCTTGATCAGCACATAGGTCGGCCGCTCCACATCCGCCGCCAGCCCTGGTATGCTGAGGCAGCCTTCTTGGCCGTTGTCGCTGCCCTTCTGCTTGATGACTTCGGGGTTGATAATTTCATATACGCGTTTGGTGTTCTCCGGCTCTTCCTCGTCTTCGGGATACTCAATCACGGCGACGCGCAACCCTATCCCCACCTGCGGGGCAGCCAGACCCACGCCCGGCGCTTCTCGCATGGTTTCCAGCATGTCATCGAGCAGCTTGTGCAGCGCCGGTCCAAACTCGCGTACACGTCCGGCCGCTCTGACCAGCACCTCATCGTTGGCGTCACCAACAGTCACAATTTCTAACAGCGCCATGACCCTCTACTCTTCCACAATTATCCGCCAGTCTCAGCATCCTAGTGATTTTGCGCTGATTTGTCAAACGTTTGCCTCCCGGCCTCTCAGCGTCCGGTTCACCGACATTCATGAAAATTGCCCGTTACTTTCTCCTTGCCTGCACCGTCATGGTTGACGTAGACGGCAATTTAGCCCGCCGCATGTGCCAGGCGCCGCACCGGCTGACGTGGCTTGTCTGTTCCGTCCATCGTCGACTTACTTTCCGGTTGCACCGACCGCAGCCACCATTGTTTGATGCCGTTTCTGGGAGGATTTTCTATGAAAACTTTGTTTCGCACCTTTGTCGTGCTGCCTGCGCTCGTCTTGGCGTTGGTGGCACTGCCGTCAGTCGTCATGGCGGCGGGCGGGCCGTCTTTGACGGCTACAATGGCCGCTGTTTTTGGAGCGCCGCAGTACGATCTGCAGCAAACAATTCCGCCAAGCCCGCTGCCGACTCCGACACCACATGGCACCGTGCCGCCGCCTACGCCGCGCCCACGCCCCCAGCCGCAGCCGCAGCCGGTCTCTCCGACTCCTGCACCGAGCAAGGCGGCCACCGGCGCCATGTTGGGCAGCTATAAGATCACCAAGGTAATTGGAGACCGTCTCAGTTCCACGCTCTATGTCTATACGGACAACAATTGGCTCTATCGATCCGACCTCGATGGTCGCTCCTGGTATCTGGTCGTTACGGATCCCTTTGTAGGTGATTTCTTGATGAGCGCTTCCGATCCCAACGTGCTGTACAGTGGCGAAGGCCCTAACTGCACAAGTGCGGCGCTGACGATTTCACCGATGTATAAGTCGGTTGACGGGGGCGAGACTTGGGATGAGCTGCCCACTGGGCTTGACCTCAAGCCGCTGCTCATTGATCAGAGCAACCCTGATAATGTCTTTGCCTCCGACTGCACCACGCTCTATCTGTCGACTGACGGCGGACAGACATGGTCGCCCAAGCCGGCTGCGGCTGCCGACAACCTGTGGCAGACGTATGCGCCGGTCGACATGAGCTCCGGCTCACTTGTCGGCAACCCGCGCCCGGCGGCGCCGCACTGGGACCAGCTCTTTGCCGTGGGCAACGATCTGCAGAATGTCGGCGTGGTTGCCTTTAGTGGCGATATGGGCGACACCTGGGCAAATATTACGGATCCGTCACAGGCGCCGGTTGGCGTCACAACGGTGTTGGCCAGCTTGTATGAGGGCGGACAGTTATGGATTGTAGACAGCAAGGGCGTTTGGTCTACTGCTGATTATGGCGTCAACTGGACATTCTCCAATAACGGCTTGCAGTATTTGGGCAAGACGAACGTCGCCATGAACGATCTGGCCTATGGCAGCAACGGCAGCCTCTATCTGGCGACCGGCGCCGGCCTCTACATCCAGAGCAAGGTTGGCGGCGTATGGGAGAAGCCGGATGATGCCACGTTCAACACGCAGAATATGCTCAGCCTGTTGATTACCGAAACCAACCCACGCCGCCTTTGGATTAATGCGGAGGATAAGGACGGCGATCCAATCGTCTACACCTATATCGTCCGGTAAACACAGCGAATCACAGATGCAGCAGAAAAGGGAGGGGCAACCCTCCCTTTTCTGCTGCTGATATTCTAGCGCTCCGGCCGCATACCCAGCAGGCGCAGACCGTTTGCCACGACGAGCAGTGTGCTGCCTTCGTGACCGACCACACCCAACGGCAGCGGCAGCAGAAAATTAGGGACAAAGACAGGCAGCAGGATGGTCAGCAGCACCAGCGTAATAATGACACTGACCGAGAAGATCACATTCTGGCGAATGATGCGGGCGGCGCTGCGGCTCAGCTTGATCGCAAAAGGCAGCTTGGCCAGGTCGCTGGACATCAACACAATGTCAGCCGTCTCCAGCGCCACATCGGTGCCGCCTGCGCCCATGGCAATGCCGACATGCGCCGTTGCCAGCGCCGGCGCATCATTGACGCCGTCGCCTACCATTGCCACCTTGCCCTGCAGTCCCAACTGTTTGATCAGTTCCAACTTCTGTTCAGGCATCAGGTCGGCATATACCTCATCCACATTGGCTTGCCGCGCGATATAGTGAGCGGCATTGCTGTTGTCGCCGGTGATCATGGCTATCTGTTTGATGCCCTCGCTGCGCAGCCGTTTCACTGCTTCAGCAGCTTCGAGACGCAGCGTGTCGGCCACAGCCAGATAGCCCATCACTTCCCAATCACGCTCAGAGCCAAGCGTATCTTCAACTTGGCTGCGGCGCACGACCATCATGACCGATTTGCCCTGCTTTTGCAGCGCTTGGCCGACCATATGAATGGCAGGTGACAGCTCCATCTGCTGGTTGACAAACAGGCGTTCGTTGCCGATATAGATCGTCTCGACATGATCCTGCACCTGAAAACTCGCGATAATTCCTTCGCCGGCCACCGCTTGAAATTCAAGCGGCTTCTGCAGCTCAATCCCGCGCGAGCGCGCCTTCTCGACAATGGCCTTGCCGATATGATGCTCGCTTGATGTCTCGGCGCTGGCGGCAACTTGCAGCAGTCTCTCTTCGGTGTGGCCGGTGAGCGGGTGAATATTGGTGACGGCGGGGCGACCGGGCGTGAGCGTGCCGGTTTTGTCAAAGGCGATGATATCGACCTGGCCCAGCAACTCCAGATAAGCGCCGCCCTTAAAGAGGACGCCGGAGCGTGCGGCGGCGGCGATGGCGCTCAGCGCCGAGGCGGGCGTGCTGATCACCAGTGCGCAGGGGCTGGCGACTACCAGCAGCGTCATGGCGCGGTATAACGTAATGTCGAATGGTTCACTGAGAAACAGCACCGGCAGGGCTAGCGCCAACAGCGTTGCGCCGATGACGGCGTAGGTGTAAGGCTGGCTGAAGCGGTCAATGAACTGCTGGGTGGGGGTTGCATCTTCCTGCGCCTCCGCTACCATTGTTACGATCTTATTTAGCGTTGTCTCGCTCGCCAGCTTGCCGACCCGCACATCCAACGCGCCGCCGCCATTGATTGTGCCGGCAAAGACGCTGTCGCCGATCCACTTGCTAACCGGCATACTCTCGCCGGTAATCGCGCTCTGGTCTACGCTGCTGGAGCCGCTGACGACCGTGCCATCCACCGGCAGCCGTTCCCCAGGCTTGACCAGCACCAGGTCACCAACCGCCAACTCCCCCACCGGCAGCACGGTTTCTTCACTGCCGCGGCGTACAGTTGCTACATCCGGACGCAGGTTAGCCAGGGATTCAATTGCCTTGCGTGTGCGCCCCATGGCAAACGTTTCCAAAGCGCCGCTGAGGGTGAAGAGAAAGAGCAGCAGCGCCCCCTCCACCCATGCACCGATAGCGGCTGCGCCAAGGGCTGCGGCAATCATCAAAAAATCAATATCAAAGCGTCCTTCACGCGCTTGTTCCCAGGCGCCCTTAATCCCTGCATAGCCGCCTGCTGCGAAAGCAATGACTGCCAACAGCCCAATCGACCAATCAGGCAGTGCCTCAGTGACCTCTCCACCCAGCCACCCAGCCAGCAGGGCGACGAGTGTGATGGCGGCCAGCAAAAACTCATAGTTTTCTTTCCAAAAATTCGGCGTGCGCCATGAAGAGCGTTCTGCCGTGTACCCGGTGTAAGCAGGTGTAGCGGGAGTCGATTGGCTGGTCATAAAGTTATTTCCTTCTCATCCATGTCTGCTGTTGTTGGCTCTATCAGAATTGTGTTTCGTTTATTGTTTTTACCCATTGTGCCTGCTGTGTCACAGGAGCTATGGTTTCTCGCCTTGATATAAGGCACGTATCTCCGCCCGGCGCTGCTCGCGACATTCACCGCAAAAGCCCACAAGATCCACCTTGGCGGCAGCGCTTTGAAAACCGGTCTCCTGCAGAATACGTTCGTTGATCGGACCGAGGGCTACTTCACCGGCAAAGTCCACAATTTTGTGGCAGCGCAGACAGATCAGGTTGATGTGCGGCTCTGGATTGGTGTCGTAATGGGTGTGTTCGGCGCCAAAGCTAAGCTCGACGATAGCGCCCAACTGCTGCAGCGTGTTGAGCGTGTTATAGACTGTGGCGCGGCTGATTTCAGGATAAACAAGGGAGATATCAGCATACACTTGGTAGGGCGATGGGTGCTGAGCCGTGCCGGCGAGATAATCGCAGACGGCTTTGCGCTGTGATGTCAAGCGCAGCCCAGCGCGCTGCAATGCGCCGGTAAAAATATCAAACTTTTGTTTTTTGTTCATAACGCCCCAGAATTAGATTCATTCTAAACTATTGTCACTTTAACATAGACGACGAGTGGCGCCAAATATTACTTAGAATGAATCTAAATTGCGAACTTGTTGCGATACTGTTGTGAGCGCTTTGTCACCTGCTGCCGCCTACCCGAAGCGGTAGGGTAAGATATCCTTGATTTGTTGGGTGCTTTGACACGCCTCTGGAACTCTGCTACAATCCGCGCCACTTTACGGCAAGGTGCGTGAGAAAGGAAGCGAAGCGTGAAGATGGCACGTATAGGCGGTTCGATTGCAATTTTGCTGGGGCTGGTCGCATGGCTGGTGTTGAGCTATTGGCCGGCCGCTGCGGCGCTGACGCCGGCGATTGCTTTTGATGGCGGCTGGGCTGCCACCTGGCTGCCGGCGCTTGCCGCCGCTGTTGTGGCTGCCAGTTTGGCAGTTCAAGGCTGGCTGGTCTATGCCACGGCGCAGGCTGTGCGTCCGCCGGCAGACGCGGCGCAGGCTGCCGTTGTCCGCCAGTTCCACCTTGACGTAGGGGTTGAAGCGCTGTTGACCGCGGCGCCGCTGGTGATAACGCTGGCGGTGGCTGCACTGGTCGTCTATGCCGCACGCTAGACAAAGTAGAGTTTTTCTTTGCGCGATGTTTGTGCAATAATGCACGAACACTGTTTTGTGTGTATAATGTTTGCAGGAAGTTTCTGCCAAAGTCTGGCAGAAGGGCAGTCGGCGCCAAGTAGATTTGCAGTAAGGACGTGAGGAGCGGTAAATCACTATGTCCATTTCGGCTACAAACAAGCGTCACTTTATCATTATCGGGGTGTTGGTTTTCATCACCACGATTGCCTTAGGGTTTCTTCTGAACGGTGTGCTGCCACTGCCGAAGCAGGCAACCGCACAGGCGGCCACAGTAGACAATCTGTTTCGCGTCCACATGTGGCTGATCGCCTTTCTTTTTGCGCTGGTGTCCGTTTTTATGGTCTATTCGTTCGTCGTCTTCCGGCGTGGCAGCCATGAGGATGAAGGGGAGCATTTTGAGGGCAACACTACGCTGGAAGTGGTGTGGACAGTCATTCCATTAGTGTTAGTGGTGGTTTTTGCCTTTATCGGCGTGCGCACACTGGCCGATGTCACGGCATCTGCACCCAATGCCCTTGCCGTGGAAGTGGTGGGCCAACAGTGGGCGTGGTCGTTCAACTATCCCAACGGCACGACCAATGCTGAGCTTGTGGTGCCGGTTGACCAGCCGCTGACATTGAATATGACTTCCAAAGATGTTATCCACTCCTTTTGGGTGAAGGAATGGCGGATCAAACAGGACCTTGTGCCTGGCATGACGACACACATCAATTTTATCCCGACTGTGACAGGTGAATATACGCTTGCCTGCAATCAGGTCTGTGGTTTGTCGCATACCTCTATGTATGCGAAAGTGCGTGTCGTTACAGAGCAGGAGTACACCGCCTGGTTGGATGGGCAAGCGCTGGCTCAGGGTCTGCAGCCCAGCCATCAGGCGTTGCTGCCGGGCTTGCAGACGGCAAGCAGATAAAAGAAGCGTCAGTGACCCGGTCATGATCCGGTGCTGAAATAGAGGAATTCAGGTCAAAGGAGAACGCACGGCTATGTCTGTTCCATTGACATCGTTAGGACTTGTACGCGGCCTCATCGGCTATATTGCCGGTTTTATCTCCGGCATGGCGCTGGTGCTGCTGACCCGTCTGGCCATGGGTGCTGAGCCTTGGTTTCCAGAAGCGGTGTATGTCGGTGGCATTGTTTTTGCCATCATCGGCTTTCTTGTGGGTGTCGGCGCCCTGAGTGACTGGCTGAAGTGGACACGCGGTATTGCCACGCCTATGCAGCATGGTCCGCCGCAAGGCAAGCCTGCCTGGACGCGGTATTTTGGTGTCGATTACAATCATAAGGTCATCGGTATCCAGTATGGTGTCACCGGTCTGCTCTTGCTGATCGTCGGCGGCACCTTTGCCTTGATCTTCCGCACAGAGTTGGCTGCGCCCGCTATGCAGTTTATGACGATGCAAAACTACAATGTCGTCTTTAGCTTGCATGGTTGGGTGGCGTTGGCCTCAATTCTGATTGGCATTGGCGGTCTGGCCAACTACTTGGTGCCGCTGATGATCGGCGCCGAAGATATGGCTTTCCCACGGCTTAATGCTTTTGCCTTCTGGGTCAATGTGCCTGGTGCGATGACGCTGCTGCTTTCGGTATTTTTTGGCGGTTGGGATTCGGGCTGGACGGCTTACCCCCCATTGAGCTTGCGGGGAGCGGTTGGCTACCAATTCATGTTCTGGGGCGTTTTTGGGATTGGTCTCTCATCGATTCTAGGGTCGGTCAACCTGATTGCGACAATTCTGCTGATGCGGCCCAAGGGCATGTCACTCTTTCGTATGCCGATTTTTTGCTGGGCGGTCTTGGCGACAAGTTTTATCCAGTTGACTGGCACGCAGTTTATCGCCACTGATTTCCTGCTGATGTCTTTTGAGCGTTCATTGGGGATGCCATTCTTTAATCCGATTATGACGGCGGCAGGCGTCAATATCGGGGGCCAACCGATTTTGCATCAACATCTCTTCTGGTTCTACTCGCATCCAGCCGTTTACGTTTTTGTGCTTCCCGGTCTCGGCATCATCAGTGAACTGCTGCCGGTCTTTGCACGCAAACCGCTGTTTGGTTACAGGTGGGTAGCATTGTCGAGTTTGGCCATTGCGCTGGTTGGTTTCCTCGTCTGGGGCCACCATATGTTTACCTCCGGCTACCAGCCGTATCTGCGGGTGGCGTTTATGATTTCCACCCTGCTCGTGGCAGTGCCGACAGGCGTCAAGTTCTTTAGCTGGCTGGGTACGTTGTGGGGTGGGCGCCTGACTTTCCCGACGCCGATGCTCTTCACCCTGGGCGCTATCTCGGTCTTCCTGATTGGTGGTCTCAGCGGCCCGGTGTTGGCTACTGTTGCCACTGACCTGTACTTGCATGACACGTACTTTATTGTCGGCCACTTCCATGCTACGATTTTTGGCGGTTTTGTCTTTCCCTTCTTTGCTGCCATCTACTACTGGTATCCGAAGATGACAGGACGCATGTATAACGAGTCACTGGGTAAACTGCACTTTTGGCTTATGACTCCGGCTTTCTGGGTAATGAGCATTGGCCAGATGTCAGCCGGCGTGTTGGGCATGCGCCGCCATATTGCCGACTATGACCCGGCCCTGGGCATTGCACCTATTCATGTGGCGATAACGATAGCCGGTTTTGCTATTGCATTCTCCATATTGCTGATGGTGTACAACCTTTTCAGCAGCGCCGAGGTGGGCGTTTTGGCTGGAGCCAATCCGTGGCGCTCTCGTTCGCCTGAATGGCAGATTCCTTCGCCGGCTCCTGAGCACAGTTATGCGCGGCCGATCAGTGTGGTTGGTGAGCCATATGACTATGGTTTGGCAGGCTCCACGTATGTGGCGGCGGCCGCCGCCGGTGACGATTAAGCAGACGATAAGCAATAGACCAGCGGAGACAGCCGCCGGCGAGGCGGCTGTCTCCGCTGCCTGAGGGAGAAGATCGAACTGTATGGGCTACTATCGGACAGGAATTATTGTAGCAATTGTGCTGGCTGTGCTAACGGCGTTTGAGTTTTGGCTGGCGCATGTCAATCCTGGCGTCACATTTTTGATGTTGATCGCTGCGGCCAAAGCCATTCTAGTGATCTGGTTTTTTATGCATGTCAAGCGTCTGTGGTCGGCTGAGGAGGAACATTGATGGCTGCCGTTTCGACACCGTTGAGCAAACCGGCCCACGCCGACACCAGTTATGCCGCAGTCACCAGTGCAGAGGCAGGGCACGAAACCTATGCCGAGCGCCTGCGCCTCAATCGTATGGGGATGTGGCTGTTCTTTATCTCCGAAGCGTTTTTGTTTGGTGCACTACTGGCGACCCGCTTCTATCTGTGGGGCGCCGACTCGCGGCCTGAGCTGGACCAGAACATCGGGCTGATTGTAACCACAGTACTGTTGCTCAGCAGTATCTCAATGTATACTGCTGAGGTGGCCGCCCGCCATGGCCAGTGGAAGGTTTTCTCCATCGGCGCCTGGATAACGATGATTTTTGGCGCGATCTTTTTCTTTGGCGTGGTGATCTTTGAGTGGGGCTTGTTCCCGCAGCTCTACAAAGGCCATCTGACGCCGTGGGAAAACCATTATGGCGCTGTCGTCTTCGCCATGACGGGGATGCATGCACTGCATGTCGTTTCCGGCATCGTACTGATTTTCATCATGTGGCGGCTGCAGCGCAAGGGACGCTTTACAGCCGAGCGAACTTGGGGTATCGAGGCGGCGGCTATCTACTGGCATTATGTAGATGTTGTGTGGATCTTTTTCTATCCGGCGCTCTACCTGATCGGTCATGTAGCGGGCCACTAAGCGGCGACGTTACCACGCCATCGATTGCATTGTTTCGATGCGTGCTGTGTGGCAGTCGCCGCGCAGCACGCATTTTTTTGTAGCTATGTTTACATAAGGTGCTATGCCTCCATTAATTCGTGGTTTATTATCGCCTTGGGAGTTCCGGCCCGAAATATTAGCCCCCGTGTTGTTGATGGGGACTCTCTATGTGTTGGGTTGGCTGCGGGTGCGTCGCCAACTAGAAGCCAGAGGCAGAGGTCACAAGTTGGCCAGCGGCTGGCGGTTGGCAGCCTATCTCAGCGGATTAGCCTGCTTGCTGCTGGCTTTGCTTTCGCCGATCGATATGCTGGGCAATCAACTGCTGATCATGCATATGGTGCAGCACAAGATTCTGATCATGGCCGCCGCACCTCTGCTCTGGTTGGGTAATCCGTTTCCAATTGTCCTGTGGGCGCTGCCTGTGCGTGCGCGCCATATGGTTGGCGCTCTCTTTGTGCGCGACACATGGTTTCGGCGGGGGCTGACGGCTGTGACGCAGCCGGGACTTTGCTGGCTCATTTTTGTATTTGTGTATATCGGCTGGCATGAACCCAGCCTATATGACACTGCCCTGCGCGTGCCGTGGGTGCACAACCTGGAGCACATCAGCTTTTTCCTGGCGGCTATGCTTTTTTGGTGGCCTGTGGTCAACAGTGCTCCTCACCTGCACAAGGCGCTGCCCTACTGGGTGCGCATCGTCTATCTGATCGCATTTGTTCCGCCCAATGCTATTGCCGGCGCTTCGATCGCCATGGCAACAGACATCATTTATCCTCATTATGCAACCGTCCCGCACATCTGGGGCTTTACGGCCTTGGAGGATCAGGCATGGGGCGGGGCGATCATGTGGATATGGAGCAGCGAGATGATGATTCAGGCTGCCGTCATCATGTTAGGCGTCAGCTTTTACCAGGAGAAGAAGCGTAAGCTGGCGCGTGAACAGCACCAACAGCTTCAGCAGGGAACCCACAGCGGAGCAGTCGGCGCGTTATGAGTAGGCTGTACTGCACTAGCTTGCAGCAAAATCGGGGCCGGCTCGCCCTGATTGTTGCTGCGCTGCTGGTTTTTGCCTCGTCGTTGCCGCTCTCGGCGCACGGCGGCGGTAAGCAGCAATTGGCGAGAGAAGTAGTAGGCCCCTATCGTCTGTATGCGTGGACTAGCCCCGATCCTTGGCGCGTGGGCCAGGCGCATACGACTGTGGCGGTGACGGAACTGCTGGCCAGCCAAGAAGAGACGCCGGCCACCGGTGTGCAGGTGTCGGTTATCTATGCCCAGAATGGCGGCCAGGGCGAGCGTGTGACTGCAATTGAGCAGCTGGGCGCACAAGCTGGTTTTTACGAGGCTGATGGTCCGGTAACGACAACGGGTGACTGGCAGGTAACAGTTGAAGTGGTGGGGCCGCTGGGCAGCGGGAGCGCCGGTTTCATCCAATCTGTGCTGCCGTCCAGCGCAGTCAATTGGTGGTTGGTTGGCGGCGGTGTGTTATTGGTGCTGCTTGCCGCCGGTTATTTGGGTACACGCAGAACCGGCGTTCGACCGGTGCAGCGAGGAGCAAGGTTGTGACACTGCGAGCGATTTTTTCGCGAAAGTGGATTATCCCCACTATTTTAATTGTGGCGGGTATGGTCTTATTGGTGCGTCTGGGTTTTTGGCAACTGGACAGGCTGCAGCAGAAGCAGGAATTCAATACGATGCTGGCCCAACGCTGGCGGGCTGAGCCGTTTGATCTGAACAGCCGGCAGTTGCCGGATAATTTGACGGAGTTGGAGTATCGCCGGGTGACTGCGCAAGGACAGTGGGATTACGCTCATCAAATTTTGATCAGTGGTCAGTCTTTCCAGGACACCTCTGGTTATGTAGTCGTGACACCGCTGGTTCTAGGTGAGAATCGCGCTGTGCTTGTGGCGCGGGGCTGGATTCCAGCGGATGAAGCTGAGGCTGAACCGTTGGCGCAGTTGGTTGAACCGGCCGGCGCACCTATCTTAGGGCTGGCTCGCCAGTCACAGGGGTTGCGCAGCGGTGAACCATCGACCCCTGTAGCGTCAGCACAGCAGCAGTGGTATCGCATCGATATTCCCGCCATCCAGGGGCAGATGCCGTACCAATTGGAAGCAGGTTATCTGGAGCAGTTGCCGGAAGAGGGGCGCGCTTACGCTGCTCTTCCTATACGCGGCGATCCTGTGACGTTGGATGAAGGCAATCATTTGAGCTATGCGATCCAGTGGTTTACATTTGCCCTCGTCTTGGGCTTCGGCTATATAATGCTTGTCAGGCAGAGGATGCGCCTGGCGGCTGGGCTTATTCAACCTGGCCCGCTGCCTGCGCCGATGCCGGATACCAGCGAAACCATCGCGATGGGCGATCAGGCCCATCCAGTTCAGTAACGAAAAATTAGCAATGCTTGACAGTGCACCTGTAACCAAGCCTCAGAGCGGCAATGAAGAGCTGCTGACACGCGATCAAGCCTTGACACGGCTGGCTGTGAGCGACTATGTCATGCTCACAAAGCCGCGCATCATCTCGCTGCTGCTGATTATCACCCTGCTGCCGATGTTTCTCGCCGGCCCAGCGGCGCCCAGCGGTTGGCTGATTCTGTGGACTATGATTGGCGGTTTTCTAGCTGCGGGTGGGGCCAATGCGATCAATCAGTATGTGGATCGTGACATCGACCATGTGATGGTGCGGACGCGCAGACGTCCGCTGCCGAGCGGACGTATGTCACCGACCCATGTACTGATCTTTGGCATTGTGCTGTGTGTGGCTAGCTTCGGTCTGCTGTGGTGGCAGGTCAACCTGCTGACTGCCATTTTAGCGTTGTCCGGTTTTATGTTTTATGTGTTTGTCTATACGCGCCTGCTGAAGCGGTCGAGCACACAAAACATTGTGATTGGCGGGGCGGCCGGCGCTGTGCCGCCGCTTGTGGGTTGGGCTGCGGTTGCCAACGAAGTGGCGCTGCTGCCGATCATCATGTTTTTGATCGTCTTTTACTGGACACCGCCCCATTTTTGGGCGCTGGCTCTCATGCGCCAGAAAGAGTACAAGGCCGCTGGTGTGCCTATGCTGCCCGTTGTCGTGGGTGACAAAGAGACGCACAGACAAATCGTACTCTACAGCGTCTTGCTGCTGCTCTTTAGCGTCCTGCCTGTTTTTCTGCGTCTGTTGGGGCCGGTCTATCTGATCTTGACGCTGATTCTCAATGGCGTCTTTCTTTGGCAGGCGGTGGATATTTGGCGCCAACCCACCAATGCCAATGTGTGGCGGCTGTACAAGTACAGCCTGCTCTTTTTGGCGCTGGTCTTTATGGCGATGGGAATCGACCATCTTTTCTATACGATTCCTGCCGACGCCGTGAATTTCAGTTGGCGGCTGCCATTCTAGCGGGCAAATAAAGACTGGGTTTCCTTGCGAAACCCAGTCTTTTGCCGGCGACCACTTTTTCACTTCTACAAAGCTGCTTCTACTTTTCCACCCACACCGGATCGGGATGAATATCCGGTTCGGGGCGCGAGCCGGCGTCGGGGCGGCCACTGCCTTCCAAGCGGCTGATGGCGCGCACGTGCATGTCGTGGTCACAGAGGATCTGGCAGGAGAGGCGCACACCCGTCAACCCTTTCTCCGCCAGCTTTTCTTTTTCCGCTGCGGTCATCTGCTGCGGTTCGCCCTCCACAAATTCGACGCGGCAGGTGGTGCAGTGGCAGTTGCCGCCGCAGGCGTGCAGTTGATCCACGCCCGCTTCGTCAAGCAGCGCCAGCACAAGCCGCTTGCCTTCCGGCACATCTACAGTGGCAAATCCTTCAACGGTCAGTTTTGGCATAATCTTGCTTCCTTGTGTAGCTGAAAGATGGATAATGTATTGCTGTTTTGTATCATTGCCCAAAAATTTGCATCAGGGTGTATGATTTGCCACAATCTTGCCCTGATGCAGCAAGGTTGCTGTAAAAGCAAGGCGTGCGAAAGAGGAAAAGGAGTTGCCGCTGTGAAGTTAAGCAGCCCTAAGCCGCGCAGTACAAGTATGAGGACCTTTATTTTTATCTGGATCGGCCAGGCGATATCCATGCTTGGCTCCGGCATGACGCAGTTTGCGTTGACGATCTGGGCCTATCAGACGACGGGCGAAGCGACGGCGCTGGCGCTTGTCGGTTTCTTCTCGTTTGCGCCGGTTGTCTTTGTCAGCCCCCTCGCCGGCGCATTGGTTGACCGTTGGAACCGCAAGCTGGTCATGGTGCTGAGCGATCTGGCTGCAGGGCTATCAACAATTGTCGTGCTCATCCTATACAGCACGGGACAGTTGCAGATATGGCATCTCTGTGTCACCGGCGCCTTTGCCGGCACTTTTGGCGCCTTCCAGTTTCCCGCTTTTTCGGCGGCGATGACCATGTTGGTGCCCAAACAACACTATACGCGCGCCAACGCCTTGGTTTCTCTGGCTGAGTCCGCCACGATTATCGTGGCGCCGGTGTTGGCGGGTTTGCTTCTCACCTTAATCGGCATCAGCGGGATCATGGTGATCGATATCGTTACGTTTGTTTTTGCCGTGTCGGCAGTGGCGCTGGTCTTGATTCCCCAGCCGCCGCCCAGCACTTCGGGTCTGGAGGCGCGGGGCAGTCTGTGGCAGGAGTCGCTTTATGGCTTCCGCTATATCTGGGCGCGCAAGAGTCTGCTCGGCATCCAATTGACCTTTACGATCAGCAACTTCTTTTTTGCCATCGGTACGGTGTTGATTGCGCCCATGATACTGGCGCGCACTGGCAACGATGAGCTGGTGCTGGGCACGGTGCAATCGTTTCTAGGTGTCGGCGGCGTCATCGGTGCGCTACTGCTTTCGACCTGGGGCGGACCGCGCCGGCGCATTCACGGCGTGCTGGGCGGCTTTATTCTGGGCAGTCTTTTTGGACAGAGCCTCATAGGCATCGGCCAAGGTCTGGCGGTGTGGTCGCTGGCAGCCTTCTGTTCCATGCTGATGCTGCCCTTTATCAACGGTTCCAATCAGTCCATCTGGCAATCTAAAGTCGCACCGGATGTGCAAGGGCGTGTCTTTGCTACACGCCGCCTGATCGGCCAGATGTCAGGCCCACTGGGAATGTTGCTCGCCGGGCCGCTGGCTGACCGCATTTTTGAGCCGGCTATGCGCATGGGTGGCAGCCTGGCGCCTATTTTTGGTCCCCTGGTTGGCGTTGGTCCCGGTGCAGGCATGGGGCTGATCCTGGTGTTGGTGGGCCTGCTGGGGGCGACCGCCGGCGTGGTTGGTTATGCCATGCCGGCCATCCGCAATGTTGAGGCAATCATGCCCGACCACGACAGCGTGGCGATGATGGAGGCGATGGAAGCTGCCGGCGCAGCTGAGGGTGCACCGGCAGCGGCCTGAGCCTATCTGACGCGCGTCACATACGAACCGTCGCGTGTATCCACCCGCAGCAGGTCGCCTTCCTGGACAAAGAGCGGGGCCTGGATGCGCAGACCTGTTTCCAACTCCACTTGTTTGGAGGGCGTATTGGCCGTGTCGCCTTGGATGGCAGGCTCGGCCCACACAACGCGCAGGTCGACGGTGGTGGGAATTTTAACGCTGATCGGTTCGCTTTCGTAGCTTTGCAGCATGACCAGCATGTTGTCGATCATATAATCGCGCACACCTTCCAAGAAATCAGGTGGCATGGCCACCTGCTCAAAGGTGGCTGTGTTCATAAAATAGTAGTTGTCATCGTCGTGGTACAGATACTGCACCTCGTCCCGATCCAACTCCACATCGTTTACGCGCGTGCCATTGCTGTAGGTACGCTCGACGGTCGAGCCGCTGCGTACATTGCGCACCTTGAGGCGAATCGTGGCGCCGCCGCGGGCCACTTTGATGTGCTGGTACTCAAGCACCCGCAGCAGTTGATTCTCTTCTTCAAACATGTCCCCTTTGCGCAGGGTCTGAACTTCAGCCACGCTCGCACTCCTTCGTTGGTTTTAAGAAACGACTGTCGATAGGTTGTTGTAGATCCTCTTAGCCGCCAAATTGGCTGAGCGCCAGCCGCAGTCGCTCTTCGATAGTGACTGCCTCGCGCGGTAGTTTTTGCACTGCACGCTGCGCCTCGACAATACTGTAGCCGAGGGCGACCAAGGCATCGATCACCTCGGCGTCGGCGCTTGTCATCTGTGCCAGCGCCTCCAGATTGCCCAACGGCGCCTGCAGCTTATCTTTGAGTTCTAACACGATTTTATCTGCCGTGCGCTTGCCGATGCCCGGCGCACGCGCGATGAGGGCCGGCTCGTTGTTGGCCAGCGCCAGGCGCAAAGCATCGGGGCTGAGCGTGCTGAGAATGGAGAGCGCCGCTTTGGGGCCAACGCCACTCACGCTCAGCAGCAGGTCAAAGATGCCCAGTTCTTCTTCGCTCTCAAAGCCAAAAAGTGTGAGAGCATCTTCGCGCACCTGTAAATGCGTATGCAAAAAAACGGCAGCGCCCTCTGTGAAGCGCGCTGCCGTGGGTTCCGGTGTATGCACCTTAAATCCGACGCCACCATCTGCACTGCCGACATCCACCACAAAATAGTCTCGGCCACGTGCCGCTACGACGCCGCGCAGCAAACGAATCATAAGTTCATATAACAGTCTTCAATAGGCCGAATCAAGTGTCTGCGGAGGCCGGCCCCTCACCGGATCGCCACTTGGTCGGAAACGCCTTGCGTACTGAATTTATACCCCACGCCCCGCACAGTAAGCAAATAAATGGGGCTGGAAGGCTGTTGTTCCACCTTTTCACGCAACCGGCGCATGGCAACCTCCACCAGGTTGGTGCCGCCGGCCATGTTGTAGCCCCACACGCTTTGAAACAGATCTTCTTTGCTCACAGGAATGTCGGGCGTGTTCATCAGCGTGCGCAGCAGTTGGTATTCGATCGGCGTTAAGTGGACGGCTTCCCCTCGCACCGTTACTTCGTGCACCTCGTCATTGACCATGACATCCTGCACTTGGACTACTTGCTGCTGCGTCACTCGCTCCTGGTTCCAGTTCATGCGCCGCAAAATGGCTTGTAGACGGACTTCCACCTCTTTGAAGGTGAAGGGCTTTGTAATATAGTCATCCGCCCCCAGGCTGAAGCCATGTACGATATCGTCGGGCCGGTTGAGCGCAGTTAACAGCACAACCGGCACATCAGTGCGCTTACGCAGCTCGGAGCAGGTGGTGAAGCCATCCATTTCCGGCATCATCACGTCTAGCAGAACCAAATCCACCTTTTTGTCATCCACCACCGTGAGCGCCTCGCGCCCATTGTGGGCGAGCAGCACGCGGTAGCCTTGGCGTTGCAGTGAAATTTGCAGCAGCGTACACAGGGCATCCTCGTCGTCCACGACAAGAACCGTCACGCTTCCAGGGGGTATGGCTGTCTGTGCGCTGTTCTGATGAAACATGCCTGACCTTGCTGCTCTATCACTTCGGTGGTAAATGAGCGTTTTCTGCATCTGAATTGTATCCTCTACGACGTGCTTTCACAAATGACTAAGATGGGCTTTACTCATTCTGCCAGCGGCGGTAGCGGGCCGTCTGCAAATGGCAGATAGCAATTGCCACCCCGTCCGCCGCATCATCCGGCTGCGGCGCTTCCGCCAGCCCCAGCAGTTGGCGCACCATTTCCTGCACTTGCTCTTTATCCGCATTGCCATAGCCGCTGATCGCCTGTTTTACTTCAGCGGGTGTGTATTCGATTACGTCCAGTCCAGCCAGTGCCGCGGCCAGCAGAATGCCGCCGCGTGCCTGTCCCACCGAGATGGCGGTTGTGACATTGCGGCCAAAAAATAGCTTTTCGACCGCCACTTCATCCGGTGCAAATTCGGCGATGATAGCCTGCAAATCTTGAAACAACTCGAGCAGCCGCAGATGCATGGCAACGTGTGCTTCGGTGCGTATGACGCCGCAGGCCAGCAAAGCGAATTCGCCGTTTTCATCCTCGGCTACCACGCCGTAACCCGTGATGGCTGTACCTGGGTCTACACCCAATACGCTGTGCACGTAGCTGCCTGGTTGGCTTGCCGCCGCCATCTATTTTCCCTTCCCCACGCTTTTTGTTGCAAAAGAAAAGGCGGGTAGCCCAGCTTGCTGGCCCCCGCCTTGGCACACGTTTCAATCGCGCCTAGGCAAATTGGGCCATCATCTCTTCGGTCAGTTCCAAGTTGTGGTAGACTTTGTTGACATCATCCAACTCTTCCAGCGCCTCAATCATACCAAGAACAGCCTGCGCTTCATCGGTGCTGAGCTCCAGCGTCGAATTAGGCCACATCATCAAGTCTGCCTGGTCCGGCTTGACACCCTCCGCTTCCAGTCCTTGACTGACCTGTGCAAAGTTGGTGCGATCGGTGTATATCTCTATGCTTTCGTCACTGATTTCGACATCATCGGCGCCGACCTCCAGTGCACTCATAAAAATCGCATCCGGATCTACACCGGTGTCTTCGCCATCTTCATCGACGCGGTTGACGACAAAATAGCCCTTTTCCGTAAACTGCCAGGCCACCGACCCTGGTTCGCCCAGACCGCCGCCGGCGCGTGTAAACACACGGCGCAGGTCGGAGATAGTGCGGTTGCGGTTGTCGGTCAAGCATTCGACCAACAGGGCCGTTCCGTTTGGCCCATAGCCCTCATAGACAACTGTTTCAAACTCAGCGGCATCTTTCTCAAGCCCGGCGCCGCGGCGAATGGCGCGCTCGATGTTCTCTTTGGGCATGTTCTCCGTGCGTGCCCGGTCTACAGCCAGCCGCAACTGAAAATTGGTGTTCACGTCGGCGCCGCTGCGCGCTGCGACTTGAATCTCACGCGCCAGCCGAGTAAAGACCTTGCCACGTGCGGCGTCGGCGGCGCCCTTTTTGCGTTTGATCGTCGACCATTTTGAATGACCGGACATAGTGCGTACCTCCCCTACTTCAGATGCGGCACGACAACGCTCGCGCGTGTGCGCCGCAAGTTTCCTCAAATGTAGCTGGATTTTGGCATAAAACAGCCAAATCGGCAATCATAAGAGGTACGCGCCATCACTCTACCATTCCCTCCTGCATTAGACATCCGACATACGTAGTAAGTTCAGCAGGCAATTTCTGTATTTTGTCCTGCTGTGCTTACCCTTACGCCGTTCCAGGCGCAACCAACTGTGGGGCAGCTTGACGAAAGCAGGCAGGGCACGGCTATAATGGTGCGATTGCGTCGCATTTGTTCTTGAGGAGAGGTTATGGATTTTCTGCAGCAGGCGTTGAATGTTTTTCTGCACGTGGATGAGTATCTACACCAGATTGTCACCCAGTTGGGGGTGTGGACCTACGTGCTGCTGTTTATTGTAATTTTCTGCGAAACTGGGTTGGTGGTGACGCCGTTCTTGCCCGGCGATTCGCTGCTCTTTGCCGCCGGCGCAGTGGCGGCGATTGTGCCTGAATTGAATGTCGTAGTGCTGTTGGTGGTGCTGTCGCTGGCCGCCATTCTGGGAGATACAGCCAACTACTGGATCGGCCACTGGATCGGGCCGCGCGCCTTTAGCGGCAAGGTGCGTTTTCTCAAAAAAGAGTATCTTGACCGCACCCACGCCTTTTATGAAAAGCACGGCGGCAAGACGATTATCCTGGCGCGCTTTGTGCCTATCGTGCGCACCTTCGCCCCCTTTGTGGCGGGCGTAGGGGCAATGACCTATCCCAAGTTTATTACCTATAATGTCGTGGGCGGCATTGTGTGGGTGGTGCTCTTTACGCTGCTGGGCTATTTTTTCGGCAATCTACCTTTCGTCCAGCAGAATTTTGAATTTGTCGTCATCGCCATCATTGCCATTTCGCTCGTGCCCATGGTCTGGGAATTTGCGGCGGAAAAGATGCGCTCGCGCAAGGCGGCTGCCGGCGCAGTCGATTAACTGCTGCTGGAGCTTTCGCGCACGATGAGTTCGGGGGCGATCAGACGTGTGACGGTGGGTGATGCTTCTCCCTGGCTGCGCGCGGCAATCGCTGTGTGCAGCTCCTCCACCGCCGTGCGGCCCACATCGGCCAAATGCTGGCGGACGGAAGTCAGCGACGGCACAAGATAGGCTGCTTCCGGCATATTATCATAGCCGGCCACCGCTAAGTCCTGCGGGACGCGGCGTCCGGCAAAGTGACAGGCGCGCAGCACACCAAGCGCCATCTGGTCATTGCAGGCGAAGATCGCATCAATGTCCGGCCGCCGGGCAAGCAACTGCTGTAAGCCCTGCTCACCGCTGGCGGCCGTCCAGTCCCCTTGGTAGACAAGTGTGGCATCATATTCTTGCCCAGAGGCCGCTAAGCAGGCGCACCAGCCGGCCAGCCGCTCCCGCGCTTCCCACCACTCGAGCGGCCCGGTGATGATGGCGATCTGCCGGCATCCCGCATCCAGCAGGTGCTGCACGGCCAAGGTGGCGCCGAAGCGGTTGTCGGTGGAGATGATCGTGGCCTGCGGCTGGCTTTCCATCGTTAAAAATACTACCGGCGGCAGCGTGCGCAGCCGTTCGGGCACAATCCAGGCACGGTTGCGCCCGATTTGATGCACTGCCCAGATAATGCCGTCCACGCGGCGCGCCTGCAGATCGTCCAGCACCGCGCTGACGTCAGCCGCAGCGGGGTCATGCAGCAGATCCAGCAGCAGCGAATAGCCACGCACATTGGCCTGGCTTTCGATGCCTACCAGTGTGCGTGAGGGACCATAGTATTCAAGCCCGGATGCAATGACGCCCAACGAATTGCTGGAGCGGTTGACCAGACTGCGGGCGAGCAAATTCGGCTGATAGCCAAGCTCTTCGATGGCGGTGAGAATGCGGCTGCGCGTCGGCTCCGCCACCGGTCGTTTGCCGGTCAGCACATTGGACACAGTGCCTGCCGACACCTTGGCTTTGCGCGCCACATCGATAATGGTGATGGTCTGCCTGTTATGCAAAAAGCACCCATTACTTAAAACGTTTTAAGTACTATTGTAGCGGTAGAGTTTGCTACTGTCAAGCGCTAATTCAACAAAAATTTACGCACGGAGATATGCTTGTTGAATATGCCGGCGCCTGCCTAGATTACCAGCCTGTGGACGCAGCCATGCAAAAAGCGCCTGGCAAAGAGTGCCCAGGCGCTTTTGTTGCGTATATGGGTTTATCGCTGCCGGCTAGTAAATGCGCAGTACTTGCCCTACATAGATGCGGCTGGGGTTCCAGATATTGTTGATGTAGGCCAGACTCTGCACTGTCGTGCCGCACCAGCGCGCAATGCGGGTCAAATTGTCGCCCGGCCGCACAGTATAGAACTGGCCGCACACGGGCGCTGGTGGAACAGGCTGCGGCCCAGGGCCAGGCCCCCAGCCGCCAGGAATACACAATGGTTGGCCGACATAGATGCGGCTGGGGTTCCAGATGCCGTTGGCGTTGGCCAGACTTTGCACACTCACACCAAACCAGCGCGCAATGCTTGTCAGCGTATCGCCATGTTGCACCCAGTAGGTCTGCGTACAGGAACTGCCACCGCCGCCACCGCTGCCGGGAATAAACAGCACCTGGCCGATGCGAATGACTGAACTGCTGAGGCCGTTGGCGTTCTTGATCGCCCACACGCTTGTGCCAAAGCGATTGGCGAGGCGGGTCAAGTTGTCACCGGGCTGTACAGTGTAATAAAAGCCGCCAAAGCCTGCCTGGGCTGTGACGGATTGGGCCGGCGCTGCGGATACGCTTGCCGGCAGTAAAACACCCAACATGACAAGACCAATGATCAAAACAAGCGCGCTTTGTCTGAACCTGCGATACAACATGGTGGCCCTCCTCTTTTGCAAACATGACGTTGTCAACACGCTGCTTTCATGCGCAGCAGCACACCCTCACTGCATTTTTATTTCACTCGGTAATGGTCGGCGACGCTGCTGTCCATAAGCTGTGTCCGGCCAAAGCTGCTGTCTAATGACGATGACGTAAATAGAGCGTACTAGGTAACGGCCAACTGCTGAATATTTACGCCACAGCCTTAGAAATCAATCTGAGAAATTGAATGCAAACAGGTATGTTGTGCGCAGTGAAAACTGTAGCTATTGTAGCACCGGCGTCAGCCACTGTCTACCAACAAATGTTGCATATTTCATCCTCTTTCCTGCGCGCTCTGCTCCGCATTTCTCAAGGAGTGTTGGACTCTGCACAGAGCGATTGGACGCTGTAGCCCTGTTGGGCCAGCGCCGGCAGCAGACTTGTCAGCGTGGTCACCGTCTGTTCACTGTTATCGCCGCCGTCAAAGCGGATGACAGCCCCAGGAAACAACTGGCTTGACAATTGTTCCGGCGTCACACTGTTGGCGTCGATATCCCACAGAAGTATGTCGTAGCCCATTTCGCTGGCAGCGGCGCGCGTGTACCCATCCGTGGCCGCATAAGGTGGGCGCAGACAAAAATTCATTCCTTGCCCCAATGCCTGGCGCACCTGACTGATTTCAGCAAACAGAGCGTCGCGTCCGTCGCTGGTCAAGGCCGTGATTGGCCCCGCAATCACACCTACGCCGTGGCCGGCGGCCTTTAACTCTGCCAGCGCGGCGCCGTTTTGCGCAGCCTCGGCTGGTGTGACAAAAAAGTCCACCTGTGCACTGCTACGCTGCAAGAGATCCAGCAGCGTTGAGCCTGGCTGGGGTATGCCATCGATCACCAGGTGCACCGCTTTGCCGGGTGCCGGCGTTGCTGGAGGTTGAGTTTGCACCTCAGGCTGCCCTTGTCCCGCCAATGCCAGTGTTAATGTATAGGGCGAAGCGCTGCCGGAAGCCACTGCGCTGATGATATAGTCCTGCCCGCTCGGAATGGCGCCGGACCAACTGTTGGCTTCCGTGCGGATTGAACGCAGGACCGTGTGGTCATTGGCGCCATAGATAGAGAGCCAGACGTCTTCAAATGGGCTTTGCAGTGTCACGGACAACTGCTGTCCTGCCTGGGCGGCAAGGCTGTAGGGATAAACGAGGCCTCCTTCGATCTGGCCCGACAGGGTAGCCGTCTGTTGTGTATTGCTGCCGTCGCCTGCGGCGAAAGCGATTGCTTGCGCCGGCAGGTCCAGACGCGCCTTGGTCGGCTGCGGCGGCAACCCTTCTTCGCTGCCCAGGACAAAATTGTTGATGTCAAAGGTGTAGGTGCGCCGTGTGCCTTGACTGCCTTGATCGTAGTCAACCGTCAGTTGTGTGCCATCCCAGCGTAGATCGCGCACAAAGACATTTTCTCCCAACAGCTCCGCCTGCAAGGGAATGGCGAAACCGCCGCCATTCAGCACCGGAATTAGATAGGATTTGGGGGCCGCTGTTTCACCCTCTTCGGCAACCACGACGATGATTGAATCAAAGATGACTTCTGGTTCCGGCGTCGGTGTGGGTGTGCCGGCTGCATCAGAGGTGGCTGTCGTTTCTGCCGTCTCTTCCGGTGTCTCTTCGGGGGCCAGCATGGCATAGGTGTGCATCGTAGCAAGGCTGGCGACAAATTCGTCATCGGCAGCAGCCGGCGCGGTGGTTGTGAGGGCTTCCACGGGCAGGGGGCTGATCTGTGCGCGAAATTCACCGTCTACCATCGCCACCTGGTTGCTGCCCGGTGGTGTACCGGGCAGCAGATAGGTGCTGTTTTTGAGACTGTTCCAACTCAGATAAGGAGCGCCAAAGGCTGCCGTCAACGCTGTGCGGGACAATCCCATTTCCCCACCTTGGTTGCCATAGGTCAGCAGTAAGGTGTCGCCGTCAAAGCGGTAGCCGGTAACGTCCGTCAGCGCCCTTGCAAAAGGATCGGCCAGCGAATCGGGTGCACAGACGGCATCGCTGTATGTGATGTCGAGGCTGAGTGCACCGTCTGCAGCCCGCGTATAGCTGCCACGGCCAGTCCGGCAGTCTGCCTGCACGCGTACGATGCCGGTGCGTCCAAAGGCCAAGCTGTAGCCGGATGGCGCGCTGGTTGCGGTCATGGCGCCGGCCGGTTTGATCGACTGCAACTGCCACGAGCCTACCAGCGGCGGCGCGGGCGCTGCCGTCACTTCCGGCAGCGTCACCTGATCCGGAACGGCCAACGGTGACTGCGGGACGGCCAGCGGCGAGACAAACACGTCGTCAGCATTTGCCGGCGTACTATCCGCTGGCGTCTCCACGTCGCTTTGTTGGGTTGCACCTGGTGTCTCCACCATGTTCGTGGCCGCCGGCTGCGGTGTTTGCGTGGGAGCCGCAGTTGGCGTGAACGTGGCCAGCGGTGTGGGTGTGGCGGCCGGCTCATCACCGCCACAGCCGGACAGACTGATCAAAACAACAAACAAAATCGCTAACGATGGACGCCTAAGCATGCTGCTCTCCTTGTTCTGTTGAACGGTTTGCGGATCTTCCTGCATCCTTTGCTCAAGTTGTAGATTGTCCCCGATCTCGTTATGATTTGCCAAGTCATAACCAAATGTTGATTGAACAAGCGAGGCAACTTGGCGCATACTAAAAGCTCATTGGCTCCCCCGCAGGCACAGCGATGGCCTGTTGACATCGTTAAACATGGTGATGTGCGCCGCGATGACTATTTTTGGCTGCGTGAGCGTGAGAACCCTGAGGTCTTGGCCTATCTGGCGGCAGAGAATGCGTACACTGCTGCCGCCATGGCGCACACGGAAGCGCTGCAGGAGACCCTCTACCAGGAGATATTGGGCCGCATTCGCCAGACGGATGTGTCGGCTCCACTGCCGGAGGGCGACTATGTCTACTATGAACGCACGCAGGCGGGCCAGGACTATCCGATCCTGTGCCGGCGGCATGCTGCTGTGGACGCCGCAGAAGAAATTCTGCTGGATGTCAACGTGCTGGCAGCCGGCCACGCCTTTTGTGATTTAGGCGAGTGGCGCGTCAGCCCAGACCAACGGCTGCTTGCCTATACATTGGATATAGATGGCAGCGAAACATTTTTGGTGCGAGTCAAAAATCTGGCTACTGGTGACTTGCTGCCGGATCAGATGGGCAATGCTTACTATGGGCTGGAGTGGGCTGCCGACTCGCTCCACCTTTTTTACACCACATTGGGTGATGCGCATCGCCCGGACAGCGTCTGGCATCATCGGCTGGGGAAAGACACAGCAACTGATGTGCGTGTTTTCCATGAGCCGGACATGCGTTTCTTTACTGGCGTCCACAAGACATCCAGCGGCGACTATCTCTTGATCACGCTGGACAGCAACACAACCAGTGAAATATGGTTTGTGCGGGCGGCAGCGCCTCTGGAGCCAGCCCAGGTGATTGAGCCGCGCAGCGCCGGCCATGAATACAGTGTGGATGCACGCGGGGAGTGGTTCTATATCCGCAGCAACTGGAACGCACCCAATTTTCGCGTGCTGGCGGCGCCGGCTGCCGCGCCGGGTAAAGCGCAGTGGCAGGAAGTGGCCGCGCATGACCCGCAGATGCTGATCGAGCGGCTGCACACATTTACCGGGCATCTGGTGCTGTTCGGCCGGCGGCAAGGGCTGCCGGCGCTGCGGGTACTGGAGTTGGCGGGGGATGATCAGCCGGCGGTGATCGGCCGGCATGATGTGCTGTTCCCGGAGGCCGTCTACACCTGCAGCCTGGTGCGCAACGCCTTGTTTACGACGCCGGTCGTTTACCTGACCTACTCATCGCTCAAGACGCCCAACACGGTCTATGCTTACGACATGCAGCAGCACACTTTCACCATCCTCAAGCAGGAGGAGGTCATCGGGTATAATCCGGATGAGTATGTGGTGGAGCGACATTGGGCGACAGCCGCCGATGGAATACGCATCCCGATTTCATTGGCCTTCCGCAAGGGTCTGGCGCTGACGGGTGACAATCCTACCTTTCTTTACGGCTATGGCGCCTACGGCTCCAGCGTTGAACCGCGCTTTTTGGCGCAGCGCATCAGCCTGCTTGATCGCGGCTTTGTGGTGGCCATGGCGCATGTGCGCGGCGGCAGCGAGCTGGGGCGCTCCTGGTATGAGCAAGGCAAGCTTCTGCACAAGCGCAACAGCTTCACGGACTTTATTGCCTGTGCCGAGCAGTTGATTGCCGCCAGCTACACCAACCCGTCTCGGCTGGCAATCGGCGGTCGCAGCGCCGGCGGCTTGTTGATGGGGGCGGTCGTCAATTTGCGCCCGGATCTATTCGCAGCCGTATTCGCCGGTGTGCCCTTTGTGGATGTAATCAACACAATGCTGGACGCTTCCATTCCTCTGACGGCAATGGAATATGAAGAATGGGGCGACCCGGAAGAGCCGGAACAGTATACCTACATGCGCGCCTATTCCCCCTATGATAATTTGGCGGTCACAAACTATCCACTCCTGCTGACGACAGCGGGTCTGCATGATCCGCGCGTCCAGTATTGGGAGCCGGCTAAGTATGTTGCCAGGCTGCGCGCTTTGCAGCAGGAACAGCCAGGGCTGCACAACCGTGTACTGCTGCGCACAAACATGAGCGTCGGCCACGGTGGCCCAACCGGCCGCTATGAATACCTGCGTGAGACGGCGTTTGAGTACGCGTTTTTTCTGGACGCCATTGGGTGAAACAAGGATAGTTCGCCGCTTTAATCTGGTGTGGAGGTCAACAGCTTCTTGGGCAGCTTTTTGATTATTGTTTTACTGATTATCTTGAACGGCCTGTTTTCGATGGCCGAGATGGCGATTGTGTCGGCGCGCAAGCCGCGTTTGCAGCAGATGGCGGATGCCGGCAGCCCGTCGGCGCTGGCCGCCCTGCGCCTGGCCGAAGCGCCGGGCGACTTTCTTTCGACCGTTCAGATCGGCATCACGCTGATTGGCATCCTCACCGGCGCCTTTAGCGGAGCTACCTTGTCGGGGCCATTTGCGTTGCTGCTGGGTCAAGTGCCTGGGCTGCAACGCTTTGCCGAGCCTTTGGCGGTGGCGATTGTTGTGGTCGTCATCACCTATTTGTCGCTGGTGGTGGGTGAACTGGCGCCCAAACGCATCGCGCTCAACAATGCCGAACGTATTGCTACTTGGGTGGCCGGCCCTATGCGCTGGCTGTCGCTGGTGACGCGCCCGGCTGTCTGGGTGCTCAACAAATCCAGCACTGGACTGCTGCGCCTATTGGGAATCAAGCCCAACACAGACCCGCTCGTCACCGACGAGGAAGTGCGGGTGCTGCTTGAGCAGGGTACGCAGTCGGGTGTGTTCGAGCCGATTGAAGAGGAAATTCTGGCGCAGGTGTTTCGCCTGAGCGACCGCACCGTCAGCGCCATTATGACGCCGCGCACCGATATGATCTGGTTTGATGTGGAAGACAGCGCGGAGCAGGTGCGCGCAACTGTGTTGGAGTACGGCCACTCGCGTTATCCTGTGGCGCGTGATGACCTGGACGATATTATCGGCGTCGTTATGGTCAAGGATCTGTTGGCTAAGCATATGGTTGATGAGAAGATCGATCTTGTGGAGCTGGCGCAGCCTCCTTTGTTTGTGCCCGAAAGCATGCCGGCATTGGATGTAATTGAGCGCCTGCGCGAAACGAGTTCGCATCTGGCGCTGGTGATTGACGAATATGGCGGCCTGGAAGGGCTGGTCACCTTTACCGATATTATGCGCGCTATTTTGGGTGAGCTGCCCAATAATCAGGGGTACAGCGAATCGCCGGTGGTAGAACGCGACGACGGCACTTGGTTGGTGGACGGCATGTACCCCGTAGACGAATTCAAAGATACATTTGACATTAAAGAACTGCCTGACGAAGACGATGCTTCTTACCAGACGTTGGGCGGCATGATCATGAGCATGTTGGGCCGTGTCCCCGCCTCGGGCAATAAGGTGCAGTTGGCCGATTACAAATTGGAAGTTCTGGACATGGACGGCAGGCGGGTGGACAAAGTGTTGGTGACCCAGGAAAAGGTGGACGAGCAGGAGCGCCGCTAGCAGCAGCATCGGCTGGGTCAATTGCTGCTACCGGCGGCATTCTATCTGCCTTTCCGGTCAATGCTGCGGCTATTCTTCGTCTCTGCTGTGCACCCTGCCCAGACCGGTAATCTGCTGGCTCACTTGTGGTTGGCCATAGTAGTCGATGTTGCCGGCCCCGCTGATAACCGCCTTTAGCGTTTCATCCGCCCGTACAGTGGCATTGCCTAGTCCGGAGATAGTCACGTCGGTTGCGCCCGTTGCAAAATCGCCACCGCTGTAGTTGCCGGCGCCGCTCAGTTTGACGCTCTGGCGCGACGCCTTGCCGCTGATTTCCAAATTGCCAAATCCGCTGAGCAGCGCATCTACTTGGCGTGCCTGTACATTGTTGAGCGTGAGATTGCCGGCCCCACTGATCTCTACCTTCAAATCCTGTGTCGTCAACCCACCCATTTCACCGTTGCCGGCCCCACTCAGGCGTAAGCTGTCGAGGTTGCGCACCGTCAGATCATAGCGCAGTTCCGTGGTGGGCTGCAGACCGACAGTGGATTTGCTCCCGATTTCCAATATGCCGTCGTTAACTTCGGTGGTGATCAGCGGCAGCATATTGTTGTCGGCTGTAATCACCAGTTTTTCCTCATTGCCTTGCGTAATGCGCAGATCGCCCACAAAGCTAAGCTCGACTCCCTTGACATTTTCAATTGGGCGCTCCTCCGTAACCGAGTTGCCCGACCCCACCACCAGGCCAATGCCGCAGCCGGCCAGCAGCAGCAGCGCCAGGCTGAAAGCAGCTAGTCCCGTTACACGACGGTTGGTAAAAAATTTGCACATGTTTTATCCCTTTCTCTTTGTGCCCTTGCAATGCGCTCTGTTGTTTGCTCGTTTTATTCTATCACTGATCATACGCAAAAGTCGCCGCTGCGGCGCGTTTCCGGCTTGATACAGCTGGGGTGTGACGGCCCAAAGTTGATGAAAGCCGTCACTCGTGGTATTGATCCTACTATGCAGCGCAGCAGAATGAAGTCTTACACTTTGGTGACTATCCAGTTTCTATGTTTAATTGCTATCGCCCTGACAGGCCCGATCCTGGCGCGCAATCCGCTCTTCCTAGCGATGGAAGTGGCGGCCGTGCTGCTGGGGGTGTGGGCGCTGTTGGCTGTTCGTCTCAGCAATGTCAACGTCACACCTGATCCACGCCCAGATGCGCAGCTTGTGCGCAGCGGCCCGTACCGCTGGATCCGCCATCCTATGTATGCGGCGCTGCTGTTGGGGACGCTGGCGCTGGTGTTGGAAACTGCGACGTCGCTGCGCTGGGGGCTGTGGCTGGCGCTGCTGGCCGATCTGCTGGTCAAGGTGCGGTATGAGGAACATTTGTTGATGGCGTATTTTGCCGATTATCGGTCTTATATGGCCGGCAGCAAGCGCCTTATTCCGCTCATTTATTAAACCAGTTCAACCCGAAAGCATGTGTCGCATGTTTGCCAACATCCTCACACTGGCGGCGCTGGCCTCCAGCCTGGTCTATATCGCAACGCTCAACAGTGGCAGAGAGCGGCTGCGTTATATGTTGAAGCCGCTGACGACCCTTCTGATTGCGGGGATTGCCTGGGTCATTCCGGCGCCGATTTCCGATCTGTACCGCTGGCTGGTGATCATTGGACTGCTGTTTTCGCTGATGGGCGATATATTTTTGATGCTGTTTGACGACCGCTTTTTTATTCTGGGTCTGGCCAGCTTTTTGGTGGCCCATCTGTTCTATATCGGCGCCTACCGCTCACGCGACGGCTTTGGTTTTACCTGGTGGCTAGCACTGGTCTACCTGGCCTATGGCACGGCTTTACTCTACCTGCTCTGGCCGCATATTGGGGCGCTGCGCATCCCTGTGATTGCCTATGCCTCCGTGCTGCTCGTTATGGGCTGGCAGGCGGCGGAAATGTGGATTCGCTGGAGTGATCTCAGTGCGCTGGCGGCCATGATCGGCGCGGTGCTGTTCTTGTTCTCCGATTCCACCCTGGCGCTCAACAAGTTCCGCGCGATCATTCCACAGAGCAGCATAATCGTCATGTCCACCTATTGGGCCGCACAACTGCTAATCGCCTGGTCCGTGCGCCGGTAATCACAGAACCGGATGCGCCTCAAGCCGCCGGACAGCTTTGCCAGCGGGCAAGGCCCTGATAAGGAAATAAGAGTAAGAATGTTCACACCTGTAGATAGTACGTTGCTTGCCAAGTATGTAGCTTGGGAACAAAAAGCCCTCGCCAACCCCACGGCTGCCGGGCTGCTGCGCCAACTGTTTGCCGGCTGGCTGGGGCTGCCGGCTGGACGTCACCGGGTCCGGCTGATCGCTGATTTGGCGGTTCCCGCTGCTGATGGGCTGCTGTTGGCCACAGACCACTATGAGCCTGTGGGTGTAGTGGCTGGGCCATCTATTTTGATGCGTACGCCCTATGGGAAGGGTGCTGCCGGCAGCATCGCAGCAGGTTTGTTTGCCTATCAATTTGCGACGCACGGCTATCATGTCATCTGCCAGGACTGCCGCGGGCGTTTTGGGTCGGCGGATGAAGCAAGCGGCGAGTTTATGCCTTTTCTGTCCGAGGCGGACGATGGCGCGGCGACGCTGGAGTGGATTGCTCGGCAGCCGTGGAGTGACGGTTCCATAGCCATGTGGGGAGCGTCTTACCTGGGTTACTGCCAGTGGGCCGCCGCTTCTTCCGCCTCTCCCCATCTCAAGGCGCTGGCGCCGCTGATCACGAGTTCCAACCTGATGAGCTACCCGCAGAATGGGTTTCCGCTTGGCCTGCTGCTGCGTTGGATGTTTCAGATGGAGGCGATGGATACGCCAGGGCTGAGTATGCTGGCGCGGATGCAGCGCATCAACGACGGTGTTGTGCAGGATCGCTTTCTGCACCAGGCGTTTGACCATCTCCCCATACTGACGGCGGACGAAGTGGCCATCGGCCACAGCGGAGCATTATATCGTGAGATGGCCGAATCCGACCCCGCCCATCCTTATTGGTCTGCGTCCGACCATTCGGCGTCCGTCGCCGCTGCGCCGCCTGCCAGCTTCACCTCCGGCTGGTATGACTTGTTTCTCGACGGGCTGCTGACAGATTTTATGGCACAACAGGCTGCAGGACGCGGCTCTTATCTGACCATTGGCCCCTGGCATCACTTAGACAGCGGTTATCTGGCGCCTGCCTTCAACGAAAGCCTGGCCTGGTTCGATGCGCATCTGCGCGGCGACCCCAGCAAGCTGCGCAAGAAGCCAGTGCGTCTGTATATCATGGGCGCCAACCGCTGGCGCAGCTTTTCCGTCTGGCCGCCGCCGGCTACAGAGTACCAACTTTATCTGCACGGCAGCGGCGCACAGAAGACGGGCCGGCTGCGTTGGGAACCGGCGGCAGCCGGTGCTGCACCGGACCAATATTGCTATAATCCGGCGCTGCCGACACCAAATGTTGGTGGTCGCAAAATGGGTACGGACGCCGGCCGGGTGGATAATCGGGCGCTGGAGGCACGCGCCGATGTGCTGGTCTTTTCGACGCCTCCTCTGCCGGGCGATGTCGAAGTTATCGGCTATGTGCGGGCGGTGCTCTATGTGGCTTCTTCCCTGCCCTATACAGACTTTTTTGTGCGCGTTTGCGATGTGGAGCGCAGCGGGCGCTCGCTCAACGTGTGTGACGGCAACTTCCGCATTGCACCGGGGCGGGGCGAGCCGCAGCCGGACGGCAGCCTGCGCATCACCATTGACCTTTCGGCTACAGCCTACCGCTTTTGCGCCGGCCACCGGATTCGCGTCCAGGTTTCCAGCGGCGCCCACCCGCGCTTTGCCCGCAATCTGGGCGTGCCGGAACCGCAGGTGCAAAGCACCACCTACTGTCTGGCCGAGCAGACGGTGTATCACGACGCTGCGCATCCGTCGGCTGTGCAGCTGCCCTTGGACAGCAGCGCCGACTAACGGTTTTCTGTTTTCGTTTTTGTCCTGTGGTGCTCTCGAAAGCGCTTAGCACGCTCATCCTGACGGAAAGGATCAACCGATGGTTGTACGCGCCACTTACACGCTGGCTACAGGCCAGGCACTCACCATTGTGCAGGGCGACATTACCGAGGCAGCCGTCGATGCCATCGTCAACGCCGCCAATGAGAGTTTGCAGCATGGCGGTGGCGTCGCCGGCGCAATTCGCCGGCGCGGCGGCGACAGCATCCAGATCGAGAGCGATCAATGGGTGCGTGCGCATGGGCGTGTGGCGACTGGCAGTGCCGCCATTACCGGGGCCGGACAGCTGCCGGCCAGATATGTGATCCACGCCGTCGGCCCTATTTGGGGCAGCGGCGATGAAGAGCATAAGCTGGCGCAGGCCGCTGCCTGCACCTTCGCGCTGGCGGACGCGCAAGCCGTGCGCACTATCGCCATTCCCGCTATCTCGTCGGGTATCTATGGGATGCCCAAGAACATCAGCGCACGTGTCCTGCGGCAGGCGGCTGTCACCTACTTCGAGTCCCATCCCGGCAGCAGCATCACCGAGGTTCAGTTCTGCAACATTGATGAACTGACTGTGTCGGTTTTTCTAAGCGAAGCCGAAAAACTATTCAGCGAATAGTGGTTGCCGGCGAAGACTTTCCCTGTTTGTGCGTCGTCAATCACCAGACTCTTTTTGCGCAGCATACAGTTGCTTGGTCAGCCCGATCTGCGCCAGGTGCTCACGCATGTGTCCATAGTCGCGCACCAACCAGAAGAGGCCGCTCTGCGGCACAGGCTTGTTGGGGCGTGAGATAGCTGTGCGCAGTTCCTTTTCCCCTAAGCGTGGGGCAAGCTCCCCCCAATCGGACTCTGCCTGCGCGATGATCTGTTCAAGTGTTGCCGGCTGGTGATTTTCTGTCGTGAACTCGGCAGCACGCACGCGCTGCGTGGGGATGCCAAGCAGGTTGCGCAGCATTTCGGCCTGCGCTCCCAGGGTGTGAACGACAATTGTTCCAATCGAAGAGGTTTCCGTGGCGGGCGTCCAGTTCAAGGCGGCGCTGTCCAAGCCGGCGATCTCTTCGCTCACCTGCTGGTGCAGCGCCTGATGCAGAGCGATGATATCCTGTACATACTGTTCAATGTCACTCACGGCAATGTCTCCTTTGCAAATGTTTGTTGGGCAACCAGCAGTACATTCCTACTCTTTGAAATAGTCCACCACTTTTCCTAACATCTGCACTGCCTGCAGCGGGTCTGGACCTAGGGGCGGGCCAAAGCTGAGATGGCGGACGCCGGCGGCAACTAACGGCTCCATCCGTTCAATGACGTCGCCCGCATTACCGACGATGCCGATGCGCAGCATCCGTTCGTCCACTAAGGCAACTGCCTTCTCTTCGTTGCGCTCAACCATCATGGCCTGTTCAATCGGCGCAAAATCTTGCCTGGTCAACCCCAGCCGCTCCCAGATCAGAGGGCCGAGGGCGTGGCCGTAGTAGGCAATCTTGTGTGCCAGCACATGTCGCGCCGCCGCTTGGTCATCCGCCAGCGACACCCAGATACAGGCGGCCAGATCCAACTCACCCAACTCCATTTGTCGCTGCGCCAGCCCTTCCTGCACATAAGGCAGAACATTGCGGTAGTGTTCGGGTGGAAAGAGCAGCGGCAGGGCGCCATCCGCTATCTCTCCTGTCAGCGCCAGCATCTTGGGTCCCATTGCCCCAATATAGATCGGCGTCCGGCGCGGCGCAGCAAAGCGTAGATATGCCTCGCTGCTCCAGGTGAGAAAGTGGCCGTCCATTGCCACCCGTTCGCCTTGCTGCAGCCGGCGGATGGCAAGAGTGGTTTCCCGCAGTGCAGCCAGCGTTGAACCTTGCTCAATGCCCACCCACTTGAGAAACTCGCCTGCACCGGCGGCCAGTCCTAAATTAAAGCGGCTGCCGCTCAATTCATCCATTGTGGCGGCAAACATAGCAATCTCACCCGGATGCAGCGTATAGGGATTGAGGATGCCTGTGCCTATTTCGATGCGGGTGGTGGCCAAGGCGACAGCCGGCAGGATGGCAAGTGCGCTGCGCAGAAAAAGGTCGTTGCTCAGCCAGAACTGGTCAAAGCCCACTTCCTCGGCCACACGCGCCAGCCTGATATAGTCGCTTAGCGGCAAATCATTGTTGAGCCGCAGACTGAAGCGCATCCTGCTTATTGCCCAGCGGCGCCGATGACCGCCTCGGCTTCGATCTCGACCAAATACTCCGGCCCCACGAGCCGCGCTTCCACGAGCGTGTTGACCGGCCGGATGCGGGCAAAGCGTTCGCCGTGCACACGCGCCACTGCCTCCCAATGGGCAATATCGCTGACAAAAATGCGTGTGCGCACAATATCTTCAAAGCGACCACCGAGCGCCTGAATCGAGAAGTCGATTTTATCGAAGATAAAGCGCGCCTGTGCCGCCGGGTCCGCGCCTCCTACCAATCCATCCGGCCCCGTTGCTGTCGTGCCTGAGACGAGGATGTGGTCGCCGATGCGCACGGCGCGGCTGTAGCCGGCCATTTCCTCCCAGCTTGTGCCGCTGTTGAATGTCGCTTTGCGATTGCTCATGTTGCCGGTTCCTTAGCCAGATAAAGCGATTTGTTGGCGCGCATTTGAAATAGCATCCACAGGCCGCTCATCACAATACTTGTGAGGCCTACGGAGACAAAAATTTGCTGCAGTGATAGGCCAAGCTGGTCAGTGGCATAGCCTGCCCACAGTGTGCTGACCGCCTGGGTCAGTGTCAGAGCCGCAAATTCAAAGGCAAAGACGCGCCCGCGCACATAGTCGGGCAGCAACTGCTGCAGTAGTACGGTGGCAAAGACCCAGATGCCGCCCGAGCCGAAGGCGCGCAGGGCAGTTGCCACCAGCACCCACGGCAGCGATGGGGCCAGCGCCAGGCCAAACATGCCCAACGTCAGCGCCCCAAAGCCAATCTGGATGGCACGCATTTGCGCCGGTTTACTGTCGCCCAGCCAGGCGCGCAGCAGCAGTGGCCCAACCCCGGTGCCGATGCCCGTCACGGCATATAAAATCCCCAGCGTCAGCGCGCCGTTGCCCATCAAGGGAAAGACCCGCTCTGCCAGCGGCACCTCGATCACATTGACTGCACCCCAGACCAATGAACCACCTGCCTTGGCCAGGGCGATCCCCAGAATGATCGGCTCGCCTTTTAGATAGCGCATCCCTTCAATATAGGCAAACATGCCGGCGCGTACGCCCCTGGATTGGGCGCTGTAGACAGGGTCGTTCACCTGCGCCGGCACGTAAACGCGGCTGACAAACCAGGCTGAGATCAAGAAGCTCAGCGCGTCCAGCAGAAAAGCCGTCGTAACGCCAAAGAAGGCTGTGGCCAGACCGCCCAGCATGGCGCCAAAAGCGAGCATGGTGCTCCAAGTCATGCTGTCCAGCGCGTTGGCAGTAATCAAATCGTCTCTGTGCACGACATTGGGCACCAGCGCTGTCTCGGCCGGCGTAAAGAGGGCGCTGAATACAAATTGGAGCGCCGACAGCACATACAGCAGCCAGATGCGTTCCGGCCGATCCACCAGCAGTAGGGCCGCCACAGTTGCCGCACGCAGCAGATTGGTGGCGATCAGGATTTTGCGCCGGTCGAACTGGTCTGCAATCACTCCCGCAAATGGACTCATCAGGAAGAGGGGCAGAAACCGCACCAAAAACAGCAGGCTGATGGCTGCGCCCGAATCCGTCAGCCGCGCGATCAGTGTGGCGCTGGCCAAGAGGTTGAACCAGTCGCCCAGATTGCTGACCACCCGGCTCAGCCACAGGTTGCGGTAGTTGGGATTGCGCTGCAGCAGGCTGAGATAAACGCTCAACTGGTTGAAGCGTCTTTCCCTGCCAGCAGCCGGCAGGTTACATCTGCCAGCACGGCGGCGCCAAGCGGCAGGGTGCTTTCATCAATGTCGAACACCGGCGTATGGTGGGGGCGGCTGTAGTCGCCGACCGCCGCACCGAGCATGAACATGGCCCCTGGCGCCTTGCGCGTCATAAAGGCAAAGTCCTCGGCGCCCATCATTTTCTCCGGCGCAATTACCGCGTCTGCACCTGCCATGCTGACGGTGGCGGCGCGCATCAGGGCGGCTACTGCCGGCTCGTTGTAGTTGGACGGATAACCGGGCCGGATGCGCAGGGTGAAGTCGCCGCCCAGCGCGCGCGCCACCTCCAGCGTCCGCGCCAACTCGTCGCGCAACTGCTGGCGTGTGTCGTCATCAAAGCTGCGCATGGTGCCGGAAATGTACACTTCGCTGGGGATCACATTGCTGGCAGCGCCGGCGCGGATCACGCCAATCGACAGCGCTGCCGCTTTGGTCGGATCAATACGTCGCGCCCGAATGCCCTGGATCGAGTTCAACACCTGCGCCAGAATAAAGGTAGGGTCCACTGTCTGATGCGGCATGGCGCCATGACCACCCGTGCCTTTGAGCACAATTTCAAACGAATCCTCATTGGCAGTGCTGTAACCGTCTTCGACCGAGACAAAACCTGCCGGCAGATCGCTGGCTACATGCAGCGCAATCACGGCATCTACGCCCTCCAATGCCCCATCTTCAATCATGCGCACTGCGCCGGATTTGTTATCGGAGTCGCTGCCTTCTTCGCTAGGTTGGAAAAAGAAACGCACCTGGCCTGGCGGGCGATCCGGCATGGTCGCCAGCAGCTTGGCCACACCGAGTAGGATCGCAGTATGGGCGTCGTGGCCGCAGGCGTGCATGACATTGGGCGTCTGTGAGCGATAGAGGGTGTCGTTTGTTTCCTGGATCGGCAGCGCATCCATATCGGCGCGAATGCCGATCACCGGGCTGCCTTCGCCTAGAAAGCCGACGACACCGGTCTTGCCGCCGCCTGTTTGCGCTTCAATGCCAAATTCCGCCAGGGTGTCGGCTACCAGGCGCGCTGTGCGCTGCTCCTGAAAACCAAGTTCCGGGTGCATGTGGATGTCCCGCCGCCAGGCGATCAATTGTTCGCCCAACTGCTGCGCCTGTGTGTAAAAATCGTTCGATTGGGTCATGATGCTTCCTTTTATTTTTGACGGGATGGCGCCGCAGTTGGTGAGGATCACTGCACCGGCACCCTAGATTCCGCTATTTAACTCGATAGCAAAGAGGCATGTCAATTCGCAGTCTCGTTTTCAGGGGTTTGGCTGGGTGCGCCCCTCCGGCTGTGGGCGCAGCCTGCTGCGCAGCACCTGTCGATAGGTGTCGATCCGCTGCCGTCGCAGCGCCGGCTTGTGGCCCAGCAGCAGCTTGCCTTGTTCAATCCACAGTTGGATGCGGAACTCCAGCAGCAAAAAGCTGCGCAGCAAAGCCGGCCAAAGCCCTGCAAACCATTTCGTGTAGTATAGGACTTTACTGGTATTGAAGTGAATATGCCGCGCCGCACTTGCCTGTTCGCTGCTTTTGCCCTCGTAATGAATCACCAAAGCTGCGGGAACATAAACGATACGCCAAGCGTGGCTCTTGAGCCGGCGGCAGAGGTCCACTTCCTCGCTGTACATAAAGAATCGCTCGTCAAACGGACCCTGCAGCGTGCGCACTTCTTCCAGCGCCTCACGACGGCAGAGCATGGCCGCCCCCACCAGCCAATCGACATCATGGCTGTAGCTCACGGGCCAGTCACGCATATGCAGCCGCTGTGACCATGGATTGGCCGGCCAGAGCCAGCCCAGCCAGGTGCTTTCAAAAAAGCCTGTCGCGGGTGTGGGGAAGCGGCGTGCACTGGGCTGAAATGTGCTGTCCCCATACCGCAACTGTGGCCCCACGACTGCAATATCGGGCGCAGCGTCGATGACCGCATAAAGGATCGACAAGCTGTCGTGCTGCGGCTGGCCGCCAAACAACTTACCGGATAACTCACCAGCCAACTCGGTGTCCGGGTTGAGGAAATAGACATAACGCCCGTGGCTGGCGGCGTATCCGTGGTTGTTGCCGCGGGTAAAGCCGAGGTTTGTATCGCAGGCGATCAGATGCACCCATGGGAAAAGTCGCGGCAGCCGCTCGACCGTCTCATCACTGCCGGCGTTGTCAACAACGATCACTTCCAGCGTGGCGGCTGCATCTGCCGGGCCAAAGCTGCGCAACTGGATGCCCATCGCCGCACTGCCTGCCGCTAATCGGCTGCTGCGCTCGATGGAACGCAGACAGCCTTCCAAAAGCGGCCATACGTTCCATGAGACAATGATGATGGAGAGGTCACAAACGACAGGTGTGAATAACGCCATAATTGGATTGTACTCCAAATTACAAAATGCCTGTATAATAGGCGGGATGCTTCTTCTCTTCCGAAAACCTTTTTGATTTTAACCAATACCGTTTTTTACCATTAGGAGCGAATGATGGAAGACCTGGAAAGGCTGTATGACGCTGTTTTGGCCGGTAATGCGAAATTGGCTGTTGCGGTCACCCAAGAGGCTGTGGCCGCAGGCGTCGATCCGCAGGTGCTGCTTGACGAGTATATGATACCTGCCATGGACGAAGTTGGACAGCGCTTTGAGGCCAACGAGTGCTTTGTACCTGAATTGCTTATTTCTGCGCGTGCCATGAAGGGAGCGGTGGAAGTGATTCGTCCGCTGCTGGCCAGCGCCGGCGCCGAACCGGTTGCGCGTGTGGTCATCGGCACTGTGCAAGGTGATCTGCACGACATTGGCAAAAACCTGGTCGCCATTATGCTCGAAGGCGGCGGCTTTGAAATTATTGATGTCGGGGTGGATGCCAATGCTGACAAGTTCATCGACGCAGTCAACAGCAAAAACGCTGATATCGTAGCACTCTCCGCTTTGCTGACGACGACGCTGCCTTCTATGAAAAATATTATGGATCGGCTGAACCAGGCTGGTTTGCGCGAGCGTGTCAAGGTCATCATCGGCGGTGCGCCCGTCACCCAGGACTTTGCCGACGAAATCGGCGCCGATGGTTACACCGACAATGCCGGCGCTGCCGTCGCCCTGGCTCGCCGCTTATTGGGGTTAAATTAAGTTCGACGCTTCAAGAGGAGGCGCCATCGATGAATGCCCGTGAGCGCTTTGCCGCAGTCATGCATTATCAGCCGAGAGACCGCAGCCCGATCATGGATTTCGGTTTTTGGGATGAGACTCTGCCTCTATGGCAGGCGCAAGGCTATCCTGCCGGCGCCAATCCCGATCTCTTTTTTGGCATGGACCCACAGTGGATTACTTGCGGCTGTACACTGGGTCTCTACCCGGCCTTTGCCGAACTGCTGCTCAAGGACTGCGGCGAGACGGAAATTGTGCAGCAGTCTGACGGGGTGATCGTAGAGCGTGGCAAGTTCCTCGGCTCGATCCCGCGCCATCTGCGCCATACATTGCTTGACCGTGATAGTTGGGACGCCTACTACAAACCGCGCCTGCGCGCCGATGATCCCTTACGCCTGGCTGCCGGCCCGGCCTGGGAGATGCAGCTTGCGGAATGGCTGCGTCCCGACCGCGACTACCCGCTGTTTATCGAGGCCGGCTCGCTGTACGGTGTTGCGCGCAATTGGTTTGGGTTGGAAGGCATCTCGCAGCTTATGTACGACGACCGCGCCTTGTTTGAGGAAGTTGTCGAGACGCTGGCGGATGTCATTGTCGCCGTACTTGAGCATACACTCTCCGCCGGCGTGCGTCCCGAGGCGGCGTCGATGTGGGAGGATATGTGTTACAGCGGTGGCCCGCTCATGTCTCCCAAGCTGTTCCAAGAGGTGCTTGTTCCTCATTACCGGCGCATCACCAGTACGCTCAACCGTTATGACGTAGATATTATCTTCCTTGACTGTGACGGCAAGATCGATGCCTTGGCCCCGTTGTGGCTCGATGCGGGCGTCAACACGATGTTCCCTATTGAGGTGGGCAAATGGCACGCTGACCCGCTTGCCTTTCGCCGCCTCTATGGCAAGGAGATGCGGTTCATCGGCGGCGTGGATAAGCATGTGCTGATGAAGTCGCCCGCCGCGATCGCCGCCGAGGTGGAGCGGCTGGCGCCGCTGGTCGAAGAAGGTGGCTATATCCCCACCCCCGACCATCGTGTGCCGCCTGATGTTTCGCTTTCCAACTACATTTTCTATCTGGAAGAAGCCAAGCGTGTGTGGGGCAAGGGGCTGGCCAATCTGCGGCCCACGGGCCGCCCGCAGCAGGAGCAGGCGACAGCATGAATGGGCGTCAGCGCATCCTGGCTCATCTGGCGGGCGAACCGGTGGATAGTCTGCCGGCCATGCCTATCACAATGACCTTTGCGGCGCGCTTGATTGGCGCCAACTATCTGGAGTACTGCACGGATTATCGCGTGCAGGTAGAAGGCCAGGTACAGGTGGCGGAGACATTTGATCTTGACTATGTCTCCGCCATCTCCGACCCTGCCGTTGAAGCGACCGACTGTGGGGCGCCGGTAATTTTCTTTCCCGACGATCCGCCGGCCAACAACGGGCAGACGCCGCTGCTGGCCGATAAGGCGCTTCTCGATCAGTTGGAACTGCCTGCTCTGCAGCCGTCCAGTCGTATGGCCAACCGTCTGCGTGTGATCAGCGCACTCAGACAGCGGGTAGGTGAGCAGAAACTGGTGGAGGGGTGGATCGAAGGGCCTTGTGCCGAGGCCGCCGATCTGCGCGGCATCAACAACCTGATGCTTGACTTCTACGACGACCCCGACTTTGTCGAGCGGCTGTTCACCTTCGTGATCGAGATGGAACTGGCTTTTGCTGCGGCTCAGGTTGCGGCAGGCGCTGAGCTGATCGGGATCGGCGATGCGGCTGCTTCCTTGGTTGGCCCACAGATTTACACACAGTTTGTCTGGCCCTACGAGCAACGGCTGGTTGACGGCGTGCACAGACTAGGAGCAAAGGCGCGGCTGCACATTTGCGGCAACACGCGGCGGATCTTCACCGGTATGGGTGCGCTGGGGGCCGAGATTGTGGATCTGGATTTTTTGGCTCCCTTGGCGGAAGCACGCGCCCAGATGGGTGCGGCGCAAGTGCTGTTGGGCAATATTGCCCCGGTGCGTGATCTGCGCAGTGGGACGCTGGAGTCGGTCTATGCCATTATGGCTGACTGCCACCAGCAGGCGGGCGACCGCTACATTGCCGGCGCCGGCTGTGAAGTGCCGCGCGACACGCCGGCCGAGAATCTGCATGCGTTGGTGTACTATGCTCGCCAACATAAGCCGCATCCTGTCGCCGGCTGAACCGCAATAGTGGTTATTGTAGAAGGAGAATTTCGTGGCCGCCACCATGCAACCACGCCAACGATTTATCGCTGCCCTCGAACGCCGCCCCATCACTGGGCTTGTGCCCCATTTTGAACTGGTCTTTTTTCTGACCATGGAAGCTTTCGGCAAGGTGCACCCTTCGCACCGCTTCTATGAGCAGTGGGGGCAGATGGAAGAGAAAGAGCGCGCCCTCCACCGCAGCGAGATGGCAGACATTTATATCGCCACTGCCGAGCGCTTTGGTCACAGCGCTATCTTTATCCATCCCAACCCTGACACGGTGGAAGAAACAATCCACCTGATCGACCTGCTCCGCGCACGCACAGGCGATCGCTACTACATCATGCGCCACGGCGACGCCACCTTCAGCATCCCCAATGGTTCGGAGATGATGGCCTTTGCCGAACGGTTGGCAGATGATCCTGCCGACCTCAAGCGTGAGGCGCAGGCCAGGGTGGAGAACGCTCTGCGCCGCGCGGAAGTGTGGCGTAAACACCGTGAGACGCAAGGGCTGGGCCTGGACGGTTTTGCCCTCTGCGCCGACTATTGTTTTAATGTTGGCCCCTTTATGAGCCCGCGCCATTTTGAAGAATTTATCACCCCTTATCTGGCGCAGCTCACCAAGGGGTACCGTGACATGGGCTATTACGTCATCAAACATACGGACGGCAATATCATGCCCATTCTGGACCAGTTGGTTTCGACTAACCCACACGCCCTGCACTCGTTGGACCCGCAGGCCGGTGTGGACATTGCCGAGGTCAAACGGCTGTGCGGCGACCGTCTTTGTCTGATCGGCAATGTCAACTGCGCCATGCTGGACACCGGTACACCCGAACAGATTATCGAAGCGACACGCTACTCGCTGCACAACGGTATGCCCGGCGGCGGCTATATTTTCTCCACCAGCAACTGCATCTACACGGGAATGCCGCTGGCCTCCTATGAGTTGATGCTCGAAGTCTGGCGGCGCGAGGGCATCTACCCATGAAAAAATTGACTGGATGCGAACGTGTCAATCTGGCGCCGGCGCACCAGACTTGAGTTTGTGACCGTTCCTCTTCGAACCTCCTTATAACCCAGCCAACTGCTGGGTTATAAGGAGGCATCTTGTTTTTTGTATTTCCTACAGCACCTGCTGCGAGTGCAGCCTATCGCCGATCCAGTTGCTGCTGCGCAACAGCAGCCAGCCCTGCTTGCCCACTTCCACCAGGCTGACGGCAAAGATGATTGCTGCCGTCACTTTGAAAGCCGGCTCGACCGGCGGCCAGGCACCAATGGGGCCACTGCTGATCATGCTGTAGAATAGGATGGCTGCCGCTGTGGCAGTGATCATTGTCGCAATACGGGTAAAAGGCTCCCAGCGCCCGCGCGTCAGCAGGATGATGTTGACCAGGATGTCGGCGCACCAGATAGCAGTCAGCCACGGAATGTATTGCAGGAACTCCTGTGAGAACAGCGGCATCGTCTGCCATTCGCCGTTGTAGAACAGCGCACCCGTCCTGCGGTTGAGATAGACGTTCAGTAGGACAATCACCGCAGCCGTAAAACCAATATCGATTGCTGTTTCCACCAGGTTGACCCGCTGCGGGTCCTTGACGGCCGGCAGGCTGGTTGGGTTCCATGGCTGTGGTCTGCTTTCGGCGGCGACGCCAAGCCGTTCGAGCGCGACAAAGAGCAGCGTGACCATGCCGACGGTCTGGATAATGCTGCCAAACAGGCTGAGCAGTGTCTCGACCAGCGGCGCAGCCATCTGTTCATCGGCGGCCACCACCACGCCCAGCAGATTGGCGAACACCGTCACGGCCAGCACAATGCTGAGCACGATGCGATAAATCGGGAAGATGGTGGGGCCAATGAGGTAGCGCGGCGCATGGTAGCGCGCTGCTATCTCTTCGGGTGAACCAAATGCTTGCAGCACCGCCAACACCACCGTCTCTCGCTCCGCCAGCGGTACACCCTCCACTTCAAGGGTTTCAAACCGTCCAGCCACTGCGTCCTCAATCAACGAGCGGATCTCGCGCTCCACGTCGCTGCGCTGGTTGGCCGGCAGGCGGCGCCCCACCTCATTGACATAGCGGTCGATCCACTCATCGGAGGCTTTTTGTTCTGTTTTTTGGGTTATTGTTTTGCCGTACATTGTTAATTCTCCTTCTCCGGCAGAATGCGGGCAACTACGCCCACCAATGTTTGCCACTCTGCAGACAACCTCTCCAACACCGCCGACCCTGTCGTGCTCAGCTTATAGTAGCGGCGGGGGCGATCCTCCGTCACCAGCCACTCACTCGCCAGCAGACCCTGTCCTTCCAGCCGCCGCAGCAGCGGGTAAAGGGTGCCTTCGTTGATGTCCAGTCCGGCTGCAGCCAGTTGCTGTTTGAGCGAATAGCCGTACTGCACCTCGCCGCACTGGGCCAGCACTGCCAGCACCAGCACCCCTCGCCGCAACTCCGACGCCAGATTTTCATACACCGAATAACTTGTGTCGTCGCTTATCATGTATCGCACTATACTGTATGTTACATAGTGTGTCAATACCTATTTCTACAAAAATTGTCGACAAAGTAGGATTCGTAAGCAATTTTCCCGTTTTGCTGCCCTCAGTCGTGTATGCTGAAACAAAGGAGATGTCCACGTGAAAATTGCCGGCCTGCATCACATCACCATCGTTTGCAGCGACGCCCAGCAGACAGTGGATTTCTATACCGGGGTGTTGGGGCTGCGTCTGGTTAAACAGACCGTCAACTTTGATGCGCCTGACAGTTACCATCTTTACTTTGGTGACTACACCGGCAGCCCAGGCTCAGCGGTGACTTTTTTTGAGTGGCGCGGCGCGCCCCAGGGGCGGTCAGGCATCGGCGGTGCTCATCACTTTGCTTTGCGGGTAGCTGATTACACTGGCCTGCTCAAGTGGAAGCGCCGGTTGGTTGGTATGGGGCTAAACGTCACCGGCCCTTTTGATCATCGCTACTTCCAATCGATTTACTTTCGTGATCCTGACGGTTTGCGCATTGAGATTGCCACAGATGGCCCCGGCTGGAGCGTGGACGAGGCAGTTGGACAGTTCGGCAAAAAATACTTTGAGCCGCCGGCGCAGTTGCAAATCAACCAGCGCAATGAGGCGCATTTACACGCCGCACCTCGGCCTGAACCACAACCAGTCATCACGCCTGATATGGCCTTAACGCACGGTATGCACCACATTACGGCCATTGCCAGCGATATTGAGCGCACGCACGCTTTTCTTTCCGGCGTGCTGGGGTTGGAGCGAGTGAAGATGACATCGAACTTCGATGATCCAGAGTCGACGCACTGGTATTGGGGAGTGGATGGCGGGCAGCCGGGCACTGTGATTAGCTACTTTGAGAAGAATGCGCAGACGCAAACACGTGCGCGTATGGGCGCTGGCCAGACGCATCACCTTGCCTTTGCCGTGGCAGATGAAGAAATGCAGTTGCGTTTCCGTGACCGGCTGGTGAAGGCAGGCTGCCGCGTTTCCCCGGTGATGGAGCGCATCTATTTTAAGAGCATCTACACCACTGATCCGGATGGCCACATAATTGAATTGGCGACCGCCGGGCCGGGGTTTGCCTATGACGAAGATATTGCGACATTAGGAGGCGTTCTCAAGCTGCCACCGTGGCTGGAATCGCAACGGGCAACGATCACTGCCGCCCTCAGGCCGCTGCAGGCAAACGGGTCAGCGTTGAGATAGGCGGCGCCAGCTTTTCTGCAGCCAGCGGTCGCGGTGGGAGCCGGGGGGGGCGACGGCGGCGCGCAGCGATTGCAGACGGTGCAAAAGCTGTCCGCCGGCGCTGGCTTCGATAGCGTCAAGCCGGGCGCGCAGTGCGTCGGCCTCTTCTTTGTACGCCTGCTGTGCCTGCTGTGCCTGCTGCGCTTGTGAGAGCATGGCTGTCAAAGTCGCTCTCTCCTGCGTCAACTCCTCCAGCCGTGCCTCCTGTTTGGCCAATTGGTCGCGCTGTTCCAGGTTGACCTGTACGCGCGCCTGGCTTTCCTGCAGCAGATGCCAATAGCGCTGTTCGTAGTCAGCCGCCACTGCCGCCAGCGGCTTGTTTTGTTTGCGATAGTAAACAGCCCAGGGCGTCAGAAAACCGGCGTCTACATCCATGTCGCGATAAAAACCTTGCTGGGCAAACAGCTTGGCCCAGTATTCGGGCGGCTGCACATTGAAGTGTGTGATCTCGGCAAAATCAAATGGCGAGGACGAGAAGAGGACACCGTCGGCGTGCCGGCATAGGTTGGCAATTGCCGGCTGCGCCTGTTCCGGAGCCATGTGCTCCAGCACCTCAATGCAGGTGATCAGTTCGTAGCGGCGGCCAAATGGCTCAGTGGCCCCACCCACGCTGCAATACTGCTGCACCGACGGATGAACATGCTCGATGGCATATTCCGATACATCGATGCCGTACGCTTCCACACCGCGTGCACGCAGCACCTCGACCAGCAGACCAATGGCGCAGCCGACATCCAACACGGTCCGCGGCTGGATCTCGCGTACGATAGCGTCGGCGATGCGCCCGAACTGCGCCAGCCAGCCTTCATCGCGTTGATAGGGCGCACCACAGCCATGTGCATAATAGTAGCTGTCAAACAGCGGCCCCGCACCTGTCGCCGCCGCACCTGTCTTAGTATCTGTCATCGCTGCACTTGTCACCTAACTTTCCAGCCGCCACGCACCGCCCAGAGTCACGAAGCCGTAGCGCTCACCGCGGCCGTCGGGGTAAACCTGAAAATCATACAACCGGTCGTGGTAGTCAAATGTCTCATTGTTCCTGCCGTCCACGACTGCCACCGACAGGCGGTAGCGGCCCGCCAGCAGCGGCAGTTTGGGGATGTGGTAGCAGACTTCCCCCTCACCCTCAACCCCTGCAACGGTCAACCCGCCAATCTGGGTGTTCGGGCCGCTGATGTGGACGCCTGTTTCATGATAGACGGCCAGTCCAAAGACCGGCTGCTCAACTCGCTGGGCCGCCGTGTAGTGCAGACAGACCGACAGCGGCTCTCCGCTGGCAAAGGCGCCGGTTTCTTGACCGCTGCCGTCACACAGCATGACCTGTGTGATGCGCACCTTGCCGCTGCCCCAGCGTCCCGCTTCAGTGCTGCCTGCCTCTGTTTCCTCCTGCCTGGCTCCTTCTTGTGCCTGCCGCAGCCGCTCTGCCTGTTCTTCGCGCAGCGCCTGGTCGCGCAGATAGTCCATCACCACATCCGTTGGCTGACCGGCGCTCTGCACAAGCCCCTGTTCCAGCCAGATTGCACGCTGGCAAATGTTTTGGATCGAACCTAGATCATGTGAAACCAATAGCAGCGTGCCGCCGCTGTCGCGAAAGCGTTGGATGGCGCTCATGCACTTGTGCTGAAACGACTGGTCGCCTACTGCTAGTACCTCGTCCACCAGCAGCAGATCCGGGTCAGTATGGATGGCGACGGCGAAGCCCAGCCGCACATACATTCCGGATGAATAGTGGCGCACCGGGGTGTCGATAAAATCGCCTAGTTCTGCAAAGTCTACAATGCTTTCGACACGGGCATTCATTTGGGCGCGCGATAGCCCGTAGATCGATCCATTTAGAAAGATGTTTTCGCGTCCGGTCAGGTCGGGCTGAAAGCCGGCGCCCAGTTCCAGCAGCGAGCAGATGCGGCCGTTGACCATCATCTCGCCATAGGTTGGAGTCAGAATGCCGGTGATGAGCTTGAGCAGCGTGCTCTTGCCCGAACCGTTGGGGCCGATCACGCCCAGCGATTCCCCACGCGCCAGGCTGAATGATACATCGCGCAGCGGCCAAAAATCTTCCTGCTCTACATTGCGCCGGCTGAGCAAGCGGATAAATTTATCTTGAAAGGAGCGATTGCGCTCGCGCCGCTTGACGAAACGGCGGCCAACATGGCACAGTTCAAGCACAGGCTGCTCCGGCGCCAGGCTGCTGCTGCGGAACACACTCATAGCTCTTCCCCAAAGCGGTCAGCATAGCGATGGAAGAACCAAAAGCCAAAGACAAAGACCAGAATGGCTGTGACTGCCGTGCGCACAAAAAAATCCAGATCGGTGCGGTAGCCCCAATACAGCAGATCGCGGTACATATTGATCAACGAGGACATCGGATTAAAGATATAGAGCAGACGCTGGGGGTTAATCGTGAGGCCGCCTACTGTGAGCGACTGTGGCACAATGTCGGCAGCGTAAAAGACCGGCGTCAGAAAGAACCACGCCAACATCACGACATCCATAATCATCGATGTGTCGCGATAAAAGACATTCAGCGTGCTGAGAATAAAAGCGATGCCAATCGTGAAGATTGTCTGGATCAACAGCACCAGCGGCAGCATCCACAGCCAAGGGCTGAAGTTGGCTTGAAAGATCAACAGTGCGGCAAAGAGAACGATAAACGCCAGCAAAAAATTGACAAGCTGGCCAAGCACTGTCGCGATCGGCAGCACAGCGCGAGGGAAGTAGACTTTCTTCACCAGATTGGTGTTGCCGACAACACTGTACAAACTGCCGTTGACACTGGTCGAAAAATAGTTCCAGGGCAGCAAACCACACAGCAGAAAGAGAGGGTACTTCTCGATCTTTACGTTGGGTGTGAGCACACCAAAAATAAGGGTGAAGACCAGCATCATGCCCAGCGGGTTGAGCAGGCTCCAAAAGAAGCCAAACACGCTGTTTTTATAGCGGCTCTTGAGATCGCTCACAACCAGATTGCGGATTAGTTCGCGATAATTCCACAGCTCGCGCAGGCGGGCGAGCAGCGACGGATAGCCGGCAGTGGCTTTTGTGTTTAACACGTAAATATCTCTCACGGGCAGCATAACCGGATTTCAGGCGCAGTGACTAGCAAGAGGCGGCTGCCGTTCGTCTTGCAACGGTCAAGCATAGCGCAGGACGCGCCGCACGCAAAACCTGTAAAGTAGTCAGATTGGCCCACTTACGCTAGAATAGCCGCCATGAACAACAGTAAGCACTTGCAGGCGCCTGCCGCTACGACTGTGGTTGTTGCCATGAGCGGCGGCGTTGATTCGTCTGTGGCCGCGGCGCTGCTCGTTGAGCAGGGCTACAACTGCATCGGCGTTATGATGCGCCTGTGGGCGGAGACGGGCGCCGGCGAAGGTTCGGCCAACAAGTGCTGCAGCCTTGAGAGCGTGCACGATGCACGCCGCGTCGCCGATGCTCTTGGCATCCCCTTTTACCTTATCAATGTCGAGCAGCCTTTCAAGCGTCACGTGGTAGATTTTTTTATTGACGGCTACAGCCGGGGCGTCACACCGAATCCTTGCCTCGAGTGTAACCGCCATATTCGTTTTGATTATCTGCTCAACTATGCGCGCCGTCTGGGCGCCGACTATCTCGCCACTGGCCACTATGCCCGGCTGCAGCGTGCGGAAGATGGGAGCATATACCTGCGTAAGGGTGTAGACGCCGCCAAAGATCAGAGCTACGTGCTGAGTGTCTTGGGGCAAGAAGAACTGGCTGATCTCCTTTTGCCCATCGGCGACTATCCCAAGCCCGAAGTGCGGCGTATGGCTGCTGCGCGTGGTCTGCCGGTGGCCTCCAAGCATGATTCAATGGATCTGTGTTTTGTTTTTGACGATGATTATCGCCGCTTTCTGCGGGATTGGGCTGCCGAGGCCATGCGCCCCGGCCCGATTCGAGACCGCAGCGGTAAGCTCTATGGCCGGCACACGGGGTTGGCAGGCTATACTATCGGCCAGCGCAAGGGAGTGGGGATCAGCGGCGGCGTTGAGCCGCTCTTTGTGCTAGCGCTCGATCACGCTGAAAATACGTTGATTGTGGGGACGGCCGCTGAACTGGGGCGGTCGGAATTATGGGTGGAACAGGTGAATTGGACACTGAACTCGCCCCCGCCCGACGGCGCTGTGCTGGAGTGCAAAATTCGTTACAAAGCGGAGGCCGCTGCCTGCACAGTCCATTTAGCCGCTGATAATCGGGTACAGGTGCGGTTTGCACAGCCGCTGCGCGACATCACGCCGGGCCAAGGCGCCGTGTTCTATGCCGGCGACCACTGCCTCGGCGGCGGCATTATTGCCCAGCAGAGCGACAACGATGCCGCCGAATCGGCTGATGCCTCACCGCTTCCCGCCCTGGTAAGGTGAAAGCGCAGTAATGGCCGGCAAATATAAACACATGAGAAGGAGTTAACGCTGTGGTTCTCAACACCATTCGTGACCTTGCCATCATTTTTCTGGCATTGGAAAGCATCGCCACGCTGACGCTGCTCACGATTCTTATTTGGCAGATCTGGCGCCTGATCAAAATGGTGCAGACCGAGGTGCTGCCTGTGCTGCGTGACGCGCAAGAGACGGTCGCCACGGTGCGTGGGGCCACGACCTTTGTGTCCGACAATGTGGTTACGCCCGTCGTGAGCACCGGCAGCAAGCTGGCCGGCATGCAGCGTACACTCCAGGTGTTGATTGCTGATCTGCCGCTGCAGCGCAGTTCCAAAACAAAGGCGGCGCCTTTTGTGCCGCCGCCTCCCGTTCCTGTTACGCCGCCGGCGTCTGCCGGCGGCGGCAATCCAGTTCCACCTGCCGCCTAAATTGCTGTCATTGATAGTTGGAAACGGCCACTCTACCAGTGGCCGTTTTTATGCTCGCTTGCGCCTGCCTTCATTCCAGATCACAAATGCATATACGGCAAGTGCGGCGCCGACTGCAAGCAGCAGCCAGCCCACCGCATACAAAACAGTGGCGTCCTGCTGGATGACGGTGTCGATATAGACAAAGCCCAGCACAATCATTAAGAGATTGATCAGCACACCCATCCAGCGGATAGGGCGGGGCATTTCGAAGAAGCGCGAGAGCAGGCCGGCAATGCCGCTGATGATCAGTGCCAGGCCGATCAGCCAACCGGCCATTGTCGGCGAGCCGTAATTGAACACCGGCATCAGCAGCAGGACGGCACCCGCTAGAAGACCTACGCCGCCGCGCATCGAGCCGAAGGTCTTGCCATGCCCGCGCATGCCATTGAAAACAGCAAGCAGTCCATCGACCAGCAAGAAGATCGCAAGCGCATATGCCATCCAAATGGTAGCCTGCGCCGACTGGAGAATTACATAAATGCCCAGGCCGATTGTGATGACTGCCTCGCCGGCCAAAACCCACCAGGTTGGCTCTTTGCTCCAGGGCTTGATAGTCTCCGTTACTTTTTTACTGGCTGGAACTTTGCTGCCTGTGCCTTTTGTTTCTGTCATCACTGTAGTCCTTTTCTACGTTATGTATGTTGCCCAAAAATAAGCAGGATGATCTATATTTTTGTCGCGGCTGTCAATCTATGTCAAAATCAGCAGTCTTCGTAGTTTCGTTGTCACTATCAGCACACAGAGCACCAGGCTGCGCCAATACATCTTACCCTATGCCTTCCTATGCCCACTTGTCCTACCATGATTTGAATGCGTTGATCTACTTATTGCTGCAGCATAAGTTAACAAGCGCAAAAGCTTTGACGCTGCCAGGTTTTTGCCCTACAATGCATATCTAGCCGGCACGATCCCGCCATGTATACGGCCGGCGTAAAAGAACACAGCGCAAATTGCCCGCATAATAGGTGTCTTTAACTAATAAAAACCTATCTATTGCGCCTGTTTGATCTTCGCTATCTATTGCTTTTACCAATTTTATGCTACAGGAGGAATCTATGCATTATCGCTCTTTGCAGTGGCTGCGTTTGTGCTTGATCGCAGTGCTGTTGGTCGCCATGCTGCCCATGGCGGTGCTTGCGCAAGATAACACGATGCAAGGTGAAGTCGTTGCCGACGGCTTGAATGGGCCGATGGGGGTGCTTGTCGACAGCGCCGGCGATATCTGGGTTGTCGACTCAGGTACGGGTGGCGACGAAACGATGGAAGGCATCGGTTTTAGCGGCGAGCCAGTGACGGCCACAATGGGGATGACCTCGCGCGTAGTCAAGATCAGCGGCGCCGATGGAACCCAGACCGAAATTACTTCATTGCCGTCTGTGGTCGCCGGCATGGAAGCTGAGGGCGGCAGCCGGCTGGCGGAACTGCGTGGGATTACCTATGTGACCGCTCCAGGCTGGCATCCGGGTATGCTGCCTTCCACTGCCGACGAGCCGCTTCCGCTGACCGGCAGCCTGCTGCGCATCTCCCCCAGCGGCGAAGCTGTGGTCGCTGTGCCGATGTGGCAGTATGAGAAAAACAACGACGTCGATAATGAACTCGACAATCATCCTTATGGCCTTACTGCGACTGAGGATGGGGCTTTGCTCATGACGGATGCAGGCGGCAATACGCTCTATCGCATCAATCCCGCCTCGCGCCGCGCCAAACTGTTGGCTACCTTTGCGCCGCTGCCGGGTGTTTTCCCCAACCCAAAGTATAACAACGAAATGCTGACTGACCCGGTGCCTAGCGGCGTTGCCGTGCGAGATGGCGTGATCTATGTCGATTTCGTCACGGGAGCACCCTATTTACCGGGCACTTCCAAAGTCGTCACGGTCGCTGAAGATGGAACCGTCAGCGATTTTGCCACTGGTCTGACTATGCTGACTGACCTGCGCACCGGTCCGGATGGAGAGTTGTATGCGGTGCAATTTTCTGTGGCGGATGAGCAGGGTTTGACGCCTGACAGCGGGGCCATCATCCGCGTAATGGAAGGCGATGCCTCTGAAGTGGTGGTCTCCGGCCTTTCCTTCCCAACTTCGATCGGCTTTAGCGCAGGCGGTGACGCCTACGTCACAGTCAATGGCGTTGGTGCGCCGGGATCGGGTCAAGTCCTACGCTTTGCCAATCTTACCTCCGCCAAGGGCACACCAATCGCCGCAAACATAGGCGCGGGGGCATCAATGGCCGGTACGGAGACAATGACTGACACTGCTGAGATGGGGTCGACGGAGGCGATGACCGATACCGCTGAGGCCGGCGCAACCGATGCCATGACCGATACGCAAGGGATGACGGATGGCGCAATGGCGGCAAATGAAGGCGCCTCTGTTTTGGCCAGCGATCAGGATTCGGATGGATCGAGCGTGATCGTAGACAGTGTGACTGCCGCTGTAGACGGCTGGATGGTGATCCATGCCGACGCCGACGGCAAGCCAGGCGCTGTGCTCGGCCATACCGCCGTTCCTGCGGGCACAACCGACAATGTGGTTGTGATACTGGATCCTGCTTTCAGCAGTGACGGCACGCTGTGGGCAATGCTGCACGTTGATGCGGGCGAGATGGGCGCTTACGAGTTCCCAGATGGCCCTGACGTTCCGGCCAAAGAAAATGATGCAATCGTGATGGCTCCCTTTATGGTCACCTTGACCGGTGCAATGGCTGCCGACATGGGCGCGACGGACATGATGACAGACACTGCCGACATGGGGGCAATGGAAGCTATGACGGACACCGCCGACGTGGCCACAGCGGACATGATGACGGATACTGCTGCCATGGGGGCGATGGAGTCCACACCGGAAGCTACAGCCGCGGCAGATCAAGCTCCGGACAAACTGCCTGCTACGGGTGGAGATACGACTGCTCCTTTGGCGGCTGCTGTCGCAGCTTTGTCCCTGCTGACCCTGGCCGGCGCTGCCTTAATCGTCCGCCGCCGTTCCGCCTGATTACGCTCTTTCCAAACAAGGTCCGGTTTCTCCCCCAAACCTGGCCTTGTAATAACCGATCTATGGTATTATAGGCAATTGTGAGAGTACTCACCGAGAAACTACCAGTATCTATTACAATATGTGGTAGTCTTTGCAATGGATTTGCAAGGTAAATGTACAAATTAACAACAGCCGCAAGCAACAAAACATAACAAACTGTACACACAAGGAGAACAACATGAGCAAATTAGTGCGCACGCCACTCCGCTTGCTATTCGTACTGGCGCTGATTGTAGGTCTGATGCCTACCGCTGTGCTGGCGCAAGACGGGCCGTCCGACATTGTGGATACGGCGGTGGCAGCGGGTGATTTCACGACTTTGGTGGCAGCGGTTCAGGCTGCTGGGCTGGTAGATGCGCTCAAGGGCGAAGGCCCCTTCACTGTCTTTGCCCCGACTGACGCTGCCTTTGCCAAGCTGCCTGCGGGCACGATCGACCAACTGTTGGCCGACCCGTCTGGCGACCTGACGCAGATGCTGCTTTATCATGTCGTGCCGGGCAAGGTTATGGCCGCCGATGTGACGGATGGCTTGGAAGCCGCCACATTACAGGGCAAGTCACTCAAGTTTACTGTCGCTGATGGCAAGGTGATGGTCAATGACGCAACTGTTGTGGCCACTGACATTGAAGCCAGCAACGGCGTCATCCATGTGATCGACAGCGTTCTGCTGCCGCCCGCGGATGATATGGCTGCCATGGCCGAAGCTGCGCCGATGGCTGATGCCAGCAGCATGGCGCCTGATTCCATGCCTGTGACCGGCGGCGAGAGCATGCCGCTGCTGCCGATGGCGATCGCTGGCCTGGCCATTGTCGCTCTGGCCGGTGCAGCCTTTGTCACCAGCAAACGCGCTGCCTAACAGCAGTTGACGTTTCGGTTGCACACAGATGTACAAACCAAATGGGGTGGGTCACAAAGACCCACCCCATTTGTTATTTGCGGGATTTAACCATTGCCGTCGTCAACTGCGCCAGCGTTCCAGGCAAGTTGTCCGTGACGCCGGAATGCACTGGCGAGCTTTGGATGACTGTGCTGTGCGGCGACACCAGCCAGTGGAAAGTCTCTGCCTGTCCCAGCCTGCCGATCGGCCCTTCGCCTGCACATAGGCGCGGAATCAAGGCCAATTGTTCTTCGACTGCGGCGATGTCACATGCCGGCGCCAACACCTGCAGCCGCTTGCGGTCCAGCGCAATGCAGGCTGCCAGGTAGCGTGCAGGGCGGCAGAAGAGGATCACCCCGGCATTGATAAATTCTTCGCGCTCGACATACGGCACCACGCGTACGATAGCATAGTCATAGACGTGCAGAGCGGGCACGAATGGCCTCCTCGACAAAAACGGGTGCAGCGGCCAGGCGGCTGGTCAGATAGGCGGTATAGGCGCTGCGGTGCTCAGCTTCGTCGGCAAAAAACGGCTCACCTGCCAGCCATTCGCTGGGAATAGCATCGGCAATGGTGCAAAAGAAATCGTTGTCCAGCAGTGGGCGCAGCGCTGCGTCGGCCTCTGCGAGCCGACTCGCCAGGGGCAGGAGCGTGTGCTGGCTGATCAGTGGAAAGGGCGTATGGCTGCGTGTCAAATAATCGGCCCAATCGTGATGGAAATAGAGTGCCGCACCGTGATCAATGAGCCAAAGCTTTTTCTGCCACAGCAGCATGTTGACGTTGCGGTCTGTGCGGTCGACATTGGTCACAAATGCGTCAAACCAGACGATGGCCGAGGCTGCCGCGGAATCCGGCCGCCGCTGCACCAATGAATTGTAGGCGAAGGCGTTAGGCAGGAAGCGCATACCCAGATTCAGCCCTTGGCTGGCACGCAGCAGCTCCTGGATTTCGGGATTTGGTTCAGCGCGCCCCAGTTCAGGTGCCATCGCCATCAGCACCACTTCAGGCACAGCCAGCCCCAAGCGGCGCCCGATTTCTCCTGCCAGCAGTTCGGCAATCAGCGCCTTGCGTCCCTGGCCTGCACCAATAAATTTCATAACATATAACTCGCCGTCGTTTGCTTCCACCACTGCCGGCAGGGACCCCCCCTCGCGCAGTGGCACGACATAACGCACAGCTTCAACGGTGCGCAGCATTCCGTCTCTATGTCCTCTCTTTAGCAAATGGTTTTGATTGACAGTTTGAACCGAAAAGCAGCGGCAGTCACTTCTCAGAAACCTTGCGTGAAGTATAATAGCGGCAGTTTGCAAACGGCCGAAATAGGAGTGGAAACAATGGAACTACAAATAGACCCGATGCAGCGGGCCAAAACAAATATACATGAGCAATTCTGGGTGCGCGACGCCAATCTGCAGGAAGAGGGCGTTATCACGGACATCATCCACGCCGCATATGCGGAATTCAAAGATAAACTGGATCCGCCGTCCGGCGCCCATGCCGAGACTGAGGCAAAAATTTGTGCGCTTCTCGAGAGCGAACGCTGCGCGCTTGCCGGCTGGGGTGAGGAAGCTGCCGGCTGCGTTTTCTTTCACCAGGAAGATTCTGGTGTCTATATGCACCGGCTGGCTGTCGTGCCGGAGCACCGTCGTTTGGGTGTGGGTCATGCGCTGGTGACATATGTAGAGACTCAGGCGCGTGCCGCCAACAGCAGCCATGTGCGGCTGGGTGTACGGCTGCAACTGCCGGCCAATCAGGTTTTCTATCGCAATCTTGGCTACACCGTCACCAGCCACCATTCGCACCGCGGCTATTCCTACCCCACCTACGTCTCAATGACGAAAGAGATCAGTGAGCCGCCGCAGCGCCTGATTGAGGTGGTTGCTCCCAATCCCACCTGGCCGCGCCAGTATCGAGCCGAAGCGGAACTGCTCCAGCTTGTTTTCGGCGCTCAACTGGCCGAGATTCACCACATCGGCAGCACCTCCATTCCCGGCATTTATGCCAAGCCGATCATTGATATTATGCCGCTTGTATACGACATTGAGGCTGTGGACAGCTATAACCCGCTGCTGGAGTCACTTGGATACGAGGCGAAGGGGGAGTTTGGCATCCCTGGCCGGCGCTACTTTTCACGTGGCGGCAACCGGCGTACACATCAGGTTCATGTCTTTCAAGTCGGCAGCGAAGGCGCCGAACGCCATCTGGCCTTCCGTGACTATCTGACCGCTCATCCGGATAAGGCGCTTATCTACAGCGACCACAAGCGTATCGTGGCGCGCCAGAATCCTTATGACATCTATGGGTATATGGACGGCAAAGACGCACTGGTCAAAGAATTGGAGGCGGAAGCGCTTGCCTGGCGGCGGTCAGGAGACAGTGTGGCATGAAATGCCGGGTTGGGCCGATGCAGCCTTCGGACTGGGAGCAGGTGCGAACCATTTATGCACAAGGGATCGCCACGCAACAGGCTACTTTTGAACTGATTGCGTCCGATTGGTCCACTTGGGACGCTGCTCGGCTGCCGGTCCCGCGCTTGGTGGCGCAGGATGCAAATGGGTTGGTGACAGGCTGGGGAGCACTTTCGCCTGTCTCCAGCCGCTGCGTCTATGCGGGGGTCGCCGAAGTTAGTGTGTACGTAGCTGAAACTTGGCGTGGCCAGGGAGTCGGTGGCCTTCTCCTTCAGGCGCTCGTTATGCAGTCGGAGGCGGCCGGATTGTGGACACTGCAGGCCGGTATTTTTCCCGAAAACATCGCCAGCATTGCACTGCATCATGCCTGTGGCTTTCGTACGGTCGGCTGTCGTGAGCGTTTAGGGCAGCTTAACGGCTTCTGGCGCGATGTGCTGCTCTTGGAGAGGCGCAGCATGGTGGTAGGCGTTTAAATTGTTTAACGGCGGCGGGAATGTTACACTGCGGTGGTTGTAACTACAAAAGATGCTTATATTCATTGCGTTTGCGTGCGGACACACCGCTGGTGCAGACGCCGCAGTAAAGGACTAAACTTTATGGCTTCCAAACAGTGGAATCAACCCCCAGCAATGCAGATCGACGCCAAGAAGCAGTATACGGTCAAGATGGAGACAACGCGCGGCACAATCGACATCGAACTCGCGCCCGCGTATGCACCCAAGACAGTGAATAATTTTGTCTTTCTGGCGCGCGAAGGCTACTACGATGATGTCAGCTTCCACCGCGTCATCGACAATTTTATGATCCAGGGCGGCGACCCAACCGGCAGAGGCAGCGGCGGCCCTGGTTATCAATTTGAGGACGAGGTCAAGGATAATCCGCTCAAGCATGAGACTGGTGTTCTGTCGATGGCCAATGCCGGCCCCGGCACCAATGGCAGCCAGTTTTTTATCACTCATGCGCCACAGCCGCATCTGAACGGCAAACACACCGTCTTCGGCAAAGTCACCAGCGGTATGGATGTAGTCAACTCCATTCGCCAGGGCGACAAGATCATCAAGGTTGAGATTGAAGAAAGCTAAAGCGGGCGCCCGGCGCATAGCGGAGAATGCACAACCGTTTAACAAGCTGGCTGCGGGTGTAGGCAGTGGATCGCCTGCACCCGCAGGCTGGGTGGCCCTGGCCGACTGCCCGCTGCTCATCATTGCCGGCGTCACCGGCGTCGGCAAGAGCACCGTGCTGCAGGCAATTCGCGAGGCGGATTTTGATTATCATCTGCTGCCTGACCGCCGTAAGTTGACCGATCTCCTGATTATTCCCAATGTGCAGGCCGGGCGGGGTGAGCCGCAGGCTACCGTGCGTGACCGCCAGCAGCGTTTTGAATACACCCGCGCCTACCGCGACCAGCACGCCGGCGGCATGGCCTACGCTCTTTCACTGCTCTCGATCGATCCCCAGGAGCTTGACGGGGCGTTGCTGTTTGATGGGTTGCGAGGGGCCAATGAGGTGACACATGCGGCTTCATTGCTGCCTTTTGCGCTGTTTGTGCTGCTGGAGGCGCCCGATGTGACGCGCGTGGCACGGCTGATGGGACGCGACGATCCGTTTGACCAGATCGGCGGTGAAGGGGGTGAAGATGCCCAATCCGACCAGGTGCAGCATTTTGCCGATGTGGGAGCGCCGCAAGCGGGCGACTATTTTTCGCATCTTGAAGAGCAGGCGCTGCTTGAACTGGTGCGCAGCGGCGCTGTTACAGCCGATGCGTTGAATGCTGCTTTGGCTATCGTTCTCGAAGAACGGCGTAGCTATGATCCCGCCGCCACGCACGAAGCTTTGCTGGCGGATGCCCCCTTCCGTACATTGGTCGTTGATACGCAGCGCAATGCGCCGCAGCAGGTGGCGGCGCAAGTTATCCGCTTTGTCCAACAAAGAATGTAGTTGCCGTAAAAAACCCACCATGACCCCAAAGATTGCCGCAATCACGACCACCATCTTTGCTCTGCCGCTGGCGGGCGAACTCAGGTGGGGCAAGGCCAGCCGGCTGGCGGAGGCGCGCCATGTTTTGGTGCGGGTCAGCCTCAGCGACGGCAGCCAGGGTGTGGCGGAAGCGCCGCCGCGACCTACGATCTACGGTGAGACTGAGCACACGATTACAGCCCTCATTGACCACACACTGGCCCCGCAACTGCTGGGCAAGCCTGCCGACCAAATTGAAGAAATCTTGGCGGCGGTCAAGAACAATCCCACCGCTAAAGGCGCCATTGACATGGCTGTGCACGATGCACTGGCGCAGAGTCACGGCGTCACGTTGGCTCAACACTTGGGCTGCACCCAGGAGCGGCTGCCGGTCAGCTTTATCCTGGGGATTGGCGACCGGGACAGCGTATTGGCTGAAGCTGAACGCGTGGTGCAGGCGGGCGTGCGTGTACTCAAGGTCAAGGTCGGCCGCCAATGGCAAGAAGATCTGGCGCGCATCCATGACCTGCATACAATGTTTGGGTCTGCGGTGCGCCTCTATGCGGATGCCAACGAGTGTCTGGAGCCGGACGAGGCTGCACACAAGTTGGACCATTTGCGTGAGTTGGGTCTTGCATATTGTGAAGAACCGCTGCCTGTCGAACTGATCCGTGAGCGAGCGCGGCTGCGAGCCGGAGCACATCTGCCGCTGATCGCAGATGACAGCACGTTCACCGAACGCGATCTTGTGCGTGAGTTAGATATGGACACCTTTGACATCCTCAATATTAAGACCCCGCGGACGGGTTATAGCGAATCGCTGCGCATGTTGGCGCTGGCGCAAGCGGCCGGCAAGGGCGTCATGATTGGTTCACAGGCCGGCAGCACAATCGGGATTGCACGCGCCGCCATCTTTGCCGCTTTGCCTGGCGTCACTCATCCTTCCGAACTCAGCTTTTTTCTCAAGCTCAAGCAGGACATTGTAGAGCGCCCGCTCACCTTATGTGATGGCTTTCTCTCCCTCGCCGATGCGTTGGCTGTGCGCATCGACCCGGCGCTGCTGCGTGCGGCTACAGTTGCGCACTAGCAAGATGTTGCCCATGCTGCAAGTCACCAGGCCGATGGGGTTAGGCGAACTGTTGGACGGCGCTTTCCGCCTTTACCGCGCATTCTTTTCGCATCTTGTACTGATTGCCGCTCTCTTTCTTGTGCCGGTAGGCGTGCTCAATTCCGTCCTTTTGGGTTTCACGGTCGGAGATTTCAACGAGCTCGTGTTTGCCTCCGGTGGCTCATCAGCCGCTTCCGGCGCCCCCTTTTTGCGCTGGGCGGGAAGCTATTTTGTTCTGGGTCTTATAGGGTATGTGGCCATGGCGATGGTCTATGTGAGCCTGATCAGCTATATCACTGCGCTGCTGCAGGGTGAGAGTCTCACAGTGGGCGACAGCGTGCGCCGCGGCCTGCGGCGGCTCTTTCCATTTATAGGCGTTGTGCTGCTGGCGGCTGTGGCGCTTGCGGGGTTGACGTTGGGTCTCTACATTGTACTGGCGCTAGCCATGGCAACTGTATTGATTGGAGTCGGTCTGCTAGGCAGCGCCGGCGGCGAGGGCATGGGGGTGGCTGCCGTCGGCGCTATGATTACGCTGGCCGGCTTTTATCTGCTTGCATCCATTATGGTGCTGGCGCCGGCTGGTCTTTTGACGGCGCGCTGGATTGGCGCCCCCACAGCGGTGGTGGCTGAAACATTAGGGCCACGACGCGCGCTCACTCGCAGTTGGGCCTTGACGCGCGGCAATTTGTGGCGCAGCTTCGGTTATCTTGTGCTGCTGCTTGTCCTTAATTTTGTAGTGTTGGGGCTGCCGCTTAGTGCCTTACAGTGGTTGTTGACCTTTGCTTTGACGTCGCAGTGGTTCGGCTTGCTCAGCGGGCTGCTGACCGGCCTCGGCTACTTGCTTGGCATCCTCTGGTATCCATTGGTGGTGCTGGCATTGACTTTGTTTTATTTCGATCTACGTGTGCGTAATGAGAGTTTGGACCTGGACCAGCGCATCCGCGCGCTGGAACAAAGCATGCAGCCTGCCTCGCTGCCGGGGTGACGCTTTGAATTACAGTCTGTCGCGACACGGTGTGCGCCGAACTTTTTTGCTCCTGTTGGTGATGCTTGCCTTAATAGGGGCGCACAGCAGTGGCGCCAAAGCACAAGCCGAGCCGTTCAACGCGCCGCCATTGTCTTTGGCTGAATATGATCGCCTGCTGCAGCGCGTGGAGCAGCAGTTGGGGGCTGAAGATGATCCGGCTACGGCCACGGCAGCGGCGCGTGTTGAACTGGCTGCTGTCCAGAAGGTGGCCCTCCCCAGTGGGGAAGTCATTACGCTGACGCCTCTGTTGGGGGACGAAGAGGAGTTTTTGACTGCGCCGGCAGCCAAAGCGCGCCTCACTGCTGTACTGGCACAGTTGAAAGCTGCCTCTGGAGATGAAACGGCTGCACGGCTGGCGGTGCTGGCGGCGGTGCTGACAGGGCCGGCCTTTCAACATAATGAATCTTGGTGGGATGCCACGCTGCGCAGATTGGCGGAGTGGTTTGATCGCTGGCTGCCCTCCGGCCCAAGCGGCCAGAGCAGCCCGATTAACCTGCCGGCCCGCCAGGATGTGGGCAATTGGGTGGCTTGGGGGATTGGCGGTGCAGGGGCCTTGGCGCTCGTGCTGCTGCTGGCGTATTGGCTGCGCGGCTTTATCGGCAGCTTTGCAGCCGGCGCCGGTGTGTTGAGCGATGGCGAGCAGTTGGAAGACTCACCCCAGACCCCTGCCGGGGCGCGCCGGCGTGCTGCCGGCTCGGCGCAAGCGGGTGATTATCGCAATGCCGTGCGCAACCTCTATCTGTCAGCACTGCTCACACTGGAGCAGAAGGGCCTTGTACCCGCCGACCGCAGCTTGACCAATCGCGAACTGCTGGCGCAGGTGGCCGCCAATCCATTACACTCCCATCTGCGGCCGGTGGTGGAAACATTTGATGATGTCTGGTATGGCGTTCAGCAGCCGGATACTGTGACCTACAACGCCTATATGGGAGCGATTGACCAGTTGGAGACATTGGCGCAGCAAGTGACCAAGGAGGTGCAGCCGTGACATCCAACCCGATTGGGGCTGTGCATGAGGGTCGCTCCTTTCGCCTTTTTCAGCGCGACGATCTTGCCTTGTTGGGTGTGCTGTTGCTGGCAGCCCTGCTGCTGGGTGTAAGCACGCTGGGCAGCCGCCCCCAACAGCCGCTTGACTTTGACCTTGACTCGGCGGCTGACAATGGGTTGGCTGGCCTTAATCTCTGGCTGCGCGCACTGGGGTACGAGGTGCGCCACAGCGGCGGGCTGCAGTTTGTGCTGCCTGCCGAAGCCGATCTGCTCTTTGTCTACCCCAATCAACTTTCGTATACGGCTGCTGAAGCCGGCGCGCTGCGCCATTGGGTGGTCCGCGGCGGCACGCTGGTGCTTGTCGGTCCGCAGCCGCAAGATGTGGAACTGGCGCGGATATTTGGTGTGCGCGTCACACCGGCCAGCTACAGCGCCAGCCAAGAGCAGACGCAGCCCCTTGTCCCTGAGGGGCAAGCAAATTACTCGCTGGATTGGAGTATGAGTGATACCGTGCTGGATATCACGGAAGCGCCATCTGCCGTTTCCGTGCTGCGCACGCCGTCGGGGGCGGCTATGCTGGCTATGCAGCAGGTGGGTAGAGGAATCGTCTGGCACGCAGCGCCCGCCGCTGCTTGGACAAACTTCGGACTGCGTGAACAAGATCAGGGCCAACTGCTGCCGCCGATTTTGCGCAGCGTACCTGCCGGCGGCATTGTTGTTTTTGATACATTTCACCAATTTGGCCTTAGCCGAATGGGTGAGCAGATATTTACGCTGCAGGATTGGCTTTATCGCACACCGGCCGGCTGGGCTACGCTGTTTGCCTTTGTGGCGCTTGCCTGCTTTGTGTTGCTGCAAGGCAGACGGCTGGGGCCGCCGGTCGCCACACAGGCGGAAAGGCGCAAACGTGAAGCTGCTGAATACGTCGAGGCCATGGCGGCGCTGACACGCCGAGCACGTCTGGGAGCCGGTGTGGCGCTACATCAGCAGCGGCGGCTAAAGCGCGGCCTGGCGCAGCGCCGGCCGCTGGACCCGAATTTGGCGGACAGCGATTTTGTCGCGCGCCTCGCAGCCGGCGATCCACCTTTGTCTGTCCAACAGGTGGACGAGGTGCGCCAACTGTTGGCCGCATTGCAGCAGGGGCCAAACGAACAGCAGATGGTGCTTCTGGCTGCTCAGATCGACACGTTGCTCAGCCGCCGCACTGTATAATCAATCCACTGCACCAATTATAGAATTATGGGGAAGGGAGCCGTTTTGTGACGCTTGCCCAACTGTATGAACAGCTAAAAAACGAAGCTGCCAAAGTCATTGTTGGCCAGGAAGAAGTCTTTGAACAGGTGTTGATTGCTTTTTTAAGCGGTGGCCATGTGCTTTTGGAGGGTGTGCCCGGCGTGGCCAAGACGCTAATCGCCAAAGTGCTGGCGCGGCTGATCGACGCTGATTTTGGCCGTATCCAATTTACAGCCGATCTCATGCCCAGCGATGTCATCGGCACACAGGTGTTTGAGATCAACAAAGGCACGTTCTACCTCAAACAAGGCCCTATTTTTACCAATATTGTGTTGGCCGATGAGATCAACCGCGCTCCCGCCAAAACCCAATCCGCTTTGCTTGAGGCAATGGAGGAACGCCAGGTGACGATTGAGGGCGTGCGTTATCCGCTGGCGCCACCGTTCATGGTGCTGGCAACGCAGAACCCAGTTGAGTACGAAGGCACCTACCCGCTTCCTGAAGCGCAGTTAGACCGGTTCTTGTTCAAAGTAATTGTTCCGTATCCGCCCGAAACAGTTGAGGTCGAGATTGTGCGACGTTATCATAACGGCTTTGATGCCCACCATCTGGACAGCGCTGGGCTGCAGGCGATTGTCAAACCGGAGGAGTTAGCTGCGCTGCACGCCACTATTCAAGCGGTGACAGTCGAGGAGGGTATCCTTGCTTATATTACGCAGGTTGCTGTGGCCACGCGGCGCAGCCCTGACCTCATTTTAGGCGGCAGCCCACGCGCCAGCATCGCCACGCTGCTCACTGCCAAGACCTATGCTGCGCTGCAAGGCCGTACCTATGTCACGCCCGATGATGTCAAATATGTGATGCTGCCGGTTTACCGCCATCGCGTGATCCTGCGTCCAGAGGCTGAGATTGAAGGGCTGGATGCAGATGCTGTTTTACGCCGTATTATTGCCAGCGTAGCCGCGCCGAGATAGGTCAACCCATGTCGGAAACGTACCTGCGTGCGGCGACTGCCGACGACCAGCCGGTCATCCAACGCCTTATTCGCGATGCGCGCTTAAATCCTTTTGGTATTGACTGGCCACGCTTTATCATGGCCGAGCGGCATGGGCAGATAGTGGGTGCTGCCCAGATCAAACTGCTGGACGGTGGTGTGCCGGAGCTGGCGTCGTTGGTTGTGCTGCCTACGCAGCAGAGCAGCGGAATCGGCGCCGCGCTTGTGTGGACGCTGATCGAGCGCAGCCCCGGCCCGATCTATTTGCGCTGTGCCAGCCACAACGAAGGCTACTATCGTCGCTTTGGCTTTGTAACCTTGCCCCTGGAGCAGATGCCGCCGCCCTTGCGCCGCGCCTATCACATTGGCGACGCTGCTATTCGGTTGATCAACTGGTTCAGCGGCGGCCAGGAACGGCTGTTGATCATGGGGCGTCCTTAAGTTCTTTTACTGGAGCTATGGAGGTGGTATGCCAAATTTTCCTCCCGAACATGAGCGGCTGTATGCACGCATTTACACCGTCGTGCGCCAGATTCCAGCAGGCCGTGTGGCGACTTACGGGCAGGTGGCGGAAATTGTAGCCGACTGCACAGCGCGCATGGTGGGCTATGCGATGGCGGCGTCGCCCGACGATGTACCCTGGCAGCGTGTGATCAATGCGCAAGGTAAGGTCAGCCCACGTGCGGATCACTGGGGCAGTGAAGTGCAGCGCCTGCGTCTTCAAGAAGAGGACATCGTGTTTGATGGCGATCAGAAGATTGACTTAGCCCAGGTGCGTTGGGCCGGCCCTACTTTGGCATGGCGGATCGAGAACGGCTTCGCTCCTGCCTTGGATAAAGAAGAGGCCGGCGCACAACCGCGGCTGCTGTAGATGTGCTCCAGTGACAGACAAGGCAAACCCTTTCCGATGCACTTTCGCTTACAGCAGGAGAAGTATGGCATTATGGGCTGCAGGTATGGATGGCCCAGCAAATTATGATGGCCCAGTAAACTATGATATCTACCTTGACGATCACTACCCTCGAACCGGAACATTTTGCTGCGCTGGAAGCACTGCAGCGGGTGTGTTACCCTACGCTTGGTGCAAACGAGTTGATGCGTATTGAGCATTTCGCTTCTCAATATGCATTGTTTCCCGAAGGTCAGATCGTGGTGATGGATGGGAAAAATGTTATTGGCCAAGGATCGGGCTTCTTTACTGACTTTGATTTTGATCAACCCGATCATCGCTTTCGCGAGATTTGCGACGGCTTTTATTTCCGCAACCACAACCCGCAGGGCACCTACTATTACGGGGCGGATATCAGTGTCCATCCTGCGGCGCGTGGCCGCGGCATCGGCAAGCTAATCTATCAAGCGCGCAAAGATTTGGTGCGCCGGCATAACCGACGCGGTATCGTAGCCGGCGGCGTACTGCCTGGCTTTGTTCACTATAAGCACCAGATAAGTGCGCATGAATATGTCGCGCAAGTTTTAGCCGGTGAACTGTTTGACCCGACCCTTTCGTTCCAATTGAATGAAGACTTTGTCGTGCGCGGCCTGCTCAGAGACTATTTGGAGGACAAAGCGTCGGATAACTGGGCCACGCTGATCGTTTGGGAAAATAAAGAGTATCAAGCGACAAGCGTTTAGCGACTCCCTTGCGGTTCAAGCCTTAAAAGATTGCTGCAAATATCCTGCTGCGCTACAATAGCACAGTTATGCATGCTTCCGCTTCCACCTACACCCAGGCCTCGATCCAGGGGAAGCAGTCTGCCGCGCCGGCCTGGCTGCGCTTGATGCTTTTGGCTGTGCTGCTGTTTGCCTTCGCGCTACGCCTACAGGAGTTGACCAGGCAGAACATCTGGTGGGATGAAGCCCGCAATATTGATGTGGCGCTGCGGCCATTCCTGCAGATTCCCACTGCTCCTGAACTGGACATCCAGCCACCTTTGTATTACTGGCTGCTGCACGGTTGGAATCTTGTTTTTGGTGTTGCCATCGGCCAGCCAGCCGCTGTGTTGGCGTTCTTCAGCCGCCTGTTCAGCGTTGCTGCCGGTGTTGTTGGTGTAGCTCTCCTCTTTGTGCTGGGACGGCGCACGCTGCCGGAGAGCGGCGGCTGGCTGGGAGGCCTGCTGGCTGCGCTGGTTGGCGGCGCTTCCCCCTTCTGGCTGGCGGAAAGCCAGGAGGCGCGCATGTATACGCTTGGCTTTGCGCTGCTGACGGCGGCGGCAGTTCTCTTTCTGCGTTATATTGCGCTGCAGGAAGAAAGTGAATTGCGTCTTCGCCTGCGCATCGATTGGGCGCATCTGGCTGCCTTTGTTCTGCTCTCGACTGCCGCACTGCTTACGCACTACAATGTCGTCTTTGTCCTGGTGGCCTGGTATATCTGGTGGGGCTTATGGTCGCTGCTGCAGCCGGAACGCTGGCGGCAGTTGGGTGTGGCCGTTGGCTCCGGGCTGGCAATGACACTGCTGCTGCTGCCGCTCGCACCGGTTGCTTTGCGCCAGATCCCCGACTACGAGAACCCCAACATTACAATTCCCAGTGTTGCTACGTATCTGGTGCAAAATTGGCAAGCCTATATCGGCGGCTACGCCTTTGATGCGGCGCTGCCCGCCGGCAGGAGCGGCCTTTGGCTGCTGCTGGTGCTTGGCATTGCCGCTTTCGGGCTGCTGCTCGCTTTTTTTGGGATCCGCCGGCAGAATCAAAACCATGTCGCTGGACGGCAATCCTTTGACCGTCTGTCATTCCTGTTATTCTGGCTGGTGGGGGCGTTGGCGCTCTACTACGTGGCCGTTCTCGACCGCAATGCCTTTAATGTGCGCTATGCCAGCTTTGTGACGCCGGCGCTGTACGCTTTGATCGGCGTTGGTTTTGCCGCCTATGCCCATTGGTGGAAGCCGCTGCCTGCTGTTGCTGTGGCGCTGCTTGTGCTGGGGCTGGTTCCTGCTTTGCGGGCTGACCTGTATGACAACCGTTTTGATCGCGAACACATCAGCGAGGTGGCGACATGGCTGCAAACAAACACGCATCCTGGTGATGTGATTTTTGTCGACCAGAAATACCCCTTTGGTTTTTACTATCAGCCCTACACCATCGCTGCCGACAACTCGAATGCGGACGCAGCAGGCGAGGTGGTCCCAGCGCACTATCTTTTTGTGGACATCAACACAATCGACAAGCGCCTCAGCGAGTGGGCCGGCAGTGCGCAGCGCGTCTTCTGGCTGCAGTGGTTTGAAAGTGACACGGACCCACGTCGCGCTGTGCATTTTCTGCTTGATAAGTACGGGAAGCATGCCGGCGAGCAGTCGTTTCAAGGGTATTCGCTTGAGTGGTGGGACATGCAGCCACCGACCACCTTTGCCCTTGCCCCAAATCTGATGCCAGTCCATTTTGCCTTCCCGCCCAGTGTAGAGACGGTGGCTGTTTCGCTGCCAGATGCGGCATTGCGCCCCCGTGACCCGCTGCCGGTTGTGATCCGTTGGCAGCGTACGCCTGCGGGGAGCAGCGAGCGGCCGCTCAAGGCGCGTGTTGCCCTCTACGACGACAGTGAAGCGCGCCTGGTGCAGGCTGACGAACGTCTGCTCAACGACCGCCATCGGGCGCCTGACCAGTGGCAGGCCACAGACCAGCCGCTGAACGTCTATATGTTGGCCTTGCCGGACGATTTAGCCGCAGGCGATTACACGTTGCGTCTCTTGGTGTATGATGCCGAGACATTAGAGCCGCTGACCCTTGTAGACGCGGCCGGCAATCCAGCCGGCCAAGAGGCGACGCTGGGAACGTTTGAGGTAAAAAATTGATTGCAATGATCGAACAACTTCCCCTGTTTCCGTATTTGGAAGCGCAAGAGTCACAGCGACCGCCGGACTTTATTCCCGTCTATGCGCCGTCGCTGGACGGCCATGAAGAAAAGTATGTCCTCGACGCCGTGCGCAGCGGCTGGATCAGCAGCTTAGGCCAGTATGTCACCCGATTTGAGGAGCAATTTGCCGCTTTCTGCGGCGTTCCCCATGCAGTCAGCGTCAGCAATGGTACGGTGGCGCTGCATCTTGCTCTGCACGCCCTGGGCATCGGTCCTGGCGACGAGGTGATCGTCCCTAGTTTGACCTTTGTTGCCAGCGCCAACGCTGTCCGCTACACCGGTGCAACGCCCATTTTTGCGGATGTTGATCCTGAGACGTGGTGCATTGACGTTGAGGATGCCAGGCGTCTGGTGAATGCGCGCACAAAAGCTATCATGCCTGTTCACCTGTACGGCCATCCTGCGCCTATGCCTGCCGTCAATGATCTGGCCGCGGCTTATGGCCTGCACGTTGTAGAGGATGCCGCCGAAGCGCACGGCGCCGCTATCGCCGGCCGTATGGTCGGCGGTTGGGGCAATGTCGGCACATTCAGCTTTTATGCCAACAAGATTATTACCACCGGCGAAGGTGGGATGCTTACCACCGGTGATGCGGAGTTGGCCGCTCGCTGCCGCATGTTGCGCGACCATGCCATGCCGCCGCAAAAGCGTTATTGGCACGAAGAGATCGGCTTTAACTATCGCATGACCAATTTGCAAGCCGCCGTAGGTGTGGCGCAGATGGAACGTATTAATTCCTTTATTCGCCGCAAGCGTCACATCGCTGCGCTCTATCGCGAACATCTGGATGGTTTGCCCGGCGTACAACTGCCTGTGGAACGGCTGGATTGTACCAACGTCTTTTGGATGTACTCCATCCTGGTGCAGCCACCTTTTGCCCACAGCCGCGACCAGTTGATTGTGGCGCTGCGCAGCCGTGGCATCGACAGCCGCCCCTTTTTCCATCCGCTCGATACGCTTCCGCCCTATCGCAGCGATGTGGTGCGGCCTGTGGCACAGCGGCTGAGCGAGAGCGGTATCAATTTGCCCAGCGCCCCTTCACTCACTGATGAGCAGGTGGCATATATTGCAGCATCGATTCGCGAACTGGCCCGCTGACAGATGTCTATGATTTCTGCAAACGAAATTGCCGATAGGCAAGAAAAGATGCGGGCAATTGCCGTTTCGGTTGTTTTGCCTACCTTTAACGAACGCGACAACATCTGTGACTTGGTGGATGCTATCTGTGTCCAACTGGCGTCGGCGGGGTATCGCTTTGAAATCCTGGTGGTGGATGACAGCAGCCCAGACGGTACGGCAGAGGTAGTGCGCAGCCGCTATCAACTGCCGGCCAACGACAGCGGCCCGATCTCCGGCTACCCTGACGGAAGCTTGCGTCTTTTTGTGCGCACGCAAGATAAGGGGCTGGCTGCCTCAATCCGTGACGGGCTTATTCTGGCGCAAGGCCAGACACTGGTGGTTATGGATACGGACTTCAACCATGATCCGGCTATGATTCCGCAGATGGTAGACATGTTGCGTTATTACGACTTGGTGATCGGTAGTCGTTTTGTCATGCGGGGCGGCATGGAAGACCGGCTGCGCTACACGTTCAGCCAACTGTACAATATTTTTATTCGTGCTCTGTTTCACACGCAGATTCAGGACAACCTGAGTGGCTTTTTTGCCGTCCGTCGCGACCGGCTTTTTTCGCTGGCGCCGCTCTTTGCCGCTATTTTTTACGGCTACGGCGACTATTTTATTCGCCTGCTGCTGCTGGCCTGGCGCAGCGACTGGAGAATTCTGGAGGTGCCGGTCTTCTATATTCTACGCCGGCATGGCGCCAGCAAAACCGGCTTCTGGACGATTTTCAAACAATACACTGCCGCTGTGCTGCGTCTGCGCATTGGCGGCGTTTAGCAGTTTCTGGTTTCTACTATGCGACAAACACGCGTCTACGGCATTCTGATTCTTGTTGCACTCCTGACGACCATCTATGTGCTCAGCAATTCCGGCCGTTTTCATATTATTGATGAAGTCAGCATGTATGCGGTCACTGAATCGCTGGCGCTGCGCGGTGAAGTGGACACCAATGCTGTTGCCTGGACGCAGTGGGTCAACAGCCCTGGCGAGGTGCTGGGTGCGTTCGGTCCCGATGGCCAGGTATTCAGCAAGAAGGGGCCGGCGCCATCTTTTCTGGCCGTACCCTGGTATCTGCTGCTGCGTGCATTTAGCCAGTTGAACATCAGTATTGGCCAGCTCCAGGCTACCCTGCTTTTGAACGCTTGGGTCACGGCGTGGACGGCTGCACTGCTGTGGCTGACGGCGCTGCGCCTTGGCTATCGCGACCGCACAGGGATGCTGCTGGGGCTTCTGTTTGGTCTGGCCACCATTGCCTGGCCATATGCTAAGCAGTTTTTTGGTGAACCGCTCAGCGCCCTCAGCCTGCTCACCTGTTTTTACGGCTTGCTTGCCTGGCGTCAGGAGCAGCGCGCCATCTGGCTGTTTACAGCTGGTGCAGGCGCTGGCGCTGCGGTGGCTACAGTCACGGCACATGCTGTACTGGTCGCCGTCTTTTTTGTATGGGCTGTAGCCGACTGGGTGCTGCGCAGCCGTCCCCAGGGCAAGCGCAAGGCACTCTTAGGGCTGGCCGCATTTGCGGCGCCTTTGTTGATAGCGGGGCTGTTCCTGGCTGTCTATAACCTGGTGCGTTTTGGCGGCCCGTTTGACACCGGCTATCATTTCGACAGCGGCGAAGGCTTTACGACACCGCTGTGGCAGGGTTTATGGGGGTTGTTGTTTAGTCCCTATCGCAGTGTTTTCTTGCACACTCCTTTGTTGATCGCCAGCCTTTTTGCCTTTTTGCCCTTTTGGCGCCGCCATCGCAGCGAGGCCATTGTCATCTCCGCAGCGAGTGCTGCACTTATTCTGTTGTACAGCGCGTGGTGGATGTGGTGGGGCGGCTTTGCTTGGGGGCCGCGTTTTCTTGTGCCATTCACGCCTTTTTGGGTGCTTCTGTTGGCGCCTGTGGTGGAGCGGCTGGAGACGGGCGGTTGGCGCTGGCCGCAGCAGAAGGTGTCTGCTCCCGCCCATCCAGCCGGTTCGTCCGCCAGTCCGCCTGCTGGAGTGATCCTCTTCTGGGCAACGTCCGTGCTTGCCGTTCTTTCCGTGCTGGTCCAGGTGGGCGCCGTCAGCATGAATTTCGTCAACTATGAAATCGTGCTGCGCAGCCTCTATCCGACTGACTGGACCAACCCACTGGCTTATGGACCACCTGCACAGAGTTTGGCTGATCTGCTGAACAGCCCAATTTTTGGGCAGTTTCGCTTGATGGCGGAGAATCTGGTTGCCAACACCGATGTGGCTTGGTTGTGGTCGGACGGCACCGTGTTGTGGTTGGTGGTGATTATCGGTGCGGCGGCGACGTTGACTTTGAGCTGTCTGCTGTTGATTTGGTGGGTGTTGTGGGATGAAGAGGGCGGCTGGCGCCTGAGCTGGCCTATGTCGGCCCTGGTCGTGGCTTTGCCGCTCGTGACCATTGGCGCCTGGGTGGGGGAGGTGAGCCGCGATCCGGTCTATGGCCAAGCGGGTGAAGGCTATCGGGCTATCGTCAGCGCCATGTGCAAAAGTTCCAACTCATCGGATGCGTTTATCAATGTAGTGCCCGACGGCTATCAGGTGCCGATGAACTGGATGGCGGGTGATTGCCAGGTGGCGCTGCCTGTATTTGGCTATGCCACCGACAGCGGCAAGCACCCTGAAACCGGCGCAGTGTTGGAGAGGCTGTTGCAGCAGCATGATAGACTCTTTTTTGTCACATATGGTGTACGGCCGAACGATCCCGATAATACGATCGAGCAGTGGTTAGGCGCCAATGCCTTTAAGTCGGATGACAACTGGTATGGAGACTATCGGCTTCTCCAGTATGCGACACCGCTGCGGTTGAGTGGTGTGCAGGAAAAGCAGATCAACCAGGCGCTGTTGGGTAAACAAGCGGAGCAGGTCACGATTCTTTCTGCGCGCGCGCCATCAGTGGCTCCGGCAGGTGAGCCTATCCCGATCGAAATTCGCTTTCGGCTGGAGGCGCCCACCGATCAGAATCTGCGCTGGTTTGTACAGTTGCTGAGCGGCCAGAATATTCCGCTGGCACAGTTGGACACCGGCCCCGATGATAACTACAGTACATTTCGTGAATTGCCTGCGCGTGAAGTCCTGGTTGAGAATGCGGGCTTGCTGGTGCCCGCCAATACACCGGCTGGAGAGTATCGTTTGATTGCCGGTCTTTATAACCCCGACGCCGGTGGCGCTCGTTTAGTCACCATCGGCGGGCCGGATTTTGTCGAGTTGGGGGCCGTGCGCGTGGTGAACGGCGAATAAGTGGCAGGTTGGAAGCCGCTTTTTGCCAAACAACCAGCTTTTTGGGTATAGTTCAGCCAAAGAATTCTTCCACTATCACGTAAGTTCTTGTGTTTCGAAGGAGAGCGGCTTTTATGACGGCAAAAATTGGGATCTTTTTTGGCAGCAGCACCGGCTGCACCGAACGTGTTGCCGCCCTGATTAAAGCTGAGATCGAGGCGACTGGTTTGGCCACGGCCGAGGTGACGGTGATTTCTGTGGCCAACGCCAAACTCTTTGCCAACTTTGACTACCTCATGTTTGGCGCCTCAACCTGGAACATTGGCGAACTGCAGGATGATTGGGCTTTGACAATGCCGGCGTTGACCAGTGATGGACTTAAGGGCAAGAAGGTTGCTCTGTTTGGCTGCGGCGATCAATTCGGCTACTCTAACAGCTTTGTCGATTCGTTTGGAATTATCGGCGAACGGATTACCCAATTGGGCGCCGAAACCGTCGGCTGGGTTATACCGGACTCCAGCTATCAGTTTGAGTTCTCGCGCGGCGTGTTTGAAGGTGTCATGATGGGCCTGCCCATTGATGAGGACAACCAGGCTGCCCTGACGCCGCAGCGTGTTGTCAATTGGGTGCACTGGGTGCTGGAAGAATTTGGTCTGCTCAAGCCGCAGGCTGCTGCCGCCTAGTCGCATGTGTGCGCTCGGCGCTGCGAGGTCTGTTTATGGTCGATCTTGCTCATTATGAATGAGCAAGATGCATGATGCTGCCATGATGGAATCCACCCTACTGCGTAAAAGACCGCGCGCCTATATTGTTCTACTGTAAGAATTGATCCAGGGCGCGTGTAGCTCTTGTAGGGGTTCAGGCGTCTAGCAAACGGTGGCCAATCGGCGTCTTCTGCTGCGTGCAGAGCGCCTTAATTTTGGCTATCCTTTTGACGATAGCCTGACGCTGTGCTACACTGGCATTGAGTAGCTTTGCCACTTCGTCTCACTCACTAGTGAGGCGGCAACTGGCCCAGAGGGTGGCAAGCTTACATGTACGGGCATAGGAAGACGCATGAATTCTAAGCGACTGCGCAGTGGTGCGATTTACCTGCTCCTGGTGATTGCATTAGGAGCATTTCTCTATTCGTCGCTGATGCGGCGGCCATCCGTGACGGTGACAACTGTCCCCATCGGTGATGTGGCTGCATTGGTGCGGTCGGGTGCCATCGATTCAATTGTAGTTGACAACGATAAACTGCTGGTTACGAAGACCAGTGGTGAGCCTCTGCAATCGCGCATTGAAAACGATGCGGGGTTGATCAAGACGCTGACAAACCTTGGCGTCACCTCCGAGCAGCTGCGTCAAGTCGAAGTGAGCGTGGCCAATCCTCAGTTTTGGGATGTTTGGAGCAATGTGCTGTTGGCGCTCGTGCCGCTGCTGCTGTTGGGCGCGTTCTTCTTCTTTATTTTGCGCCAGGCACAAGGCGCCGGCAATCAAGCCTTTAGCTTTGGCAAGAGCAAGGCGCGCATGTTTACCGGCGACCGCCCTACTGTAACCTTTGTGGATGTAGCCGGTAATGATGAGGCCAAACAGGAACTGCGGGAAGTGGTGGAGTTCCTCAAGGAGCCGCAGAAGTTCGCTGCCCTGGGCGCACGCATCCCCAAGGGTGTGCTACTAGTCGGCCCTCCCGGCACCGGCAAGACGCTGATGGCCAAAGCCGTCTCCGGCGAGGCCGGCGTACCCTTCTTCAGCATCTCCGGCTCTGAATTTGTCGAGATGTTTGTCGGCGTCGGCGCCAGCCGCGTGCGCGACCTCTTTGAGCAGGCGAAGAAAAATTCACCTTGCATTATTTTTGTGGATGAAATCGATGCTGTAGGCCGCCATCGTGGGGCTGGTCTGGGTGGTTCGCACGACGAACGCGAGCAGACGCTCAACCAGATTCTGGTGGAGATGGACGGCTTTGACACCGACACCAATATTATTATTGTCGCCGCCACCAACCGGCCCGACATTTTGGACCCGGCGCTGCTGCGCCCTGGCCGTTTTGACCGGCGCGTGACCATGGATGTGCCTGACATCAAGGGACGCCGTGCGATTCTTGACGTACATGTGCGCGGTAAGCCTCTGGCTGCAGACGTCGATTTGGATATTATTGCCAAGCAAACGCCAGGCTTTGCCGGCGCCGACATTGAAAATCTGGTCAACGAAGCCGCCATTCTCGCCGCGCGCCGCAACCGCCGTTCGATCAGCACTGATGAACTGCAAGAGGCGATCGAGCGCGTGATTGCCGGTCCGGAACGGCGCAGTCGTTTGATTATGCCCAAGGAAAAAGAAATCGTCGCCTATCATGAAGCAGGCCATGCCGTGGCAATGCATGTGCTGCCAAACCACGATCCTGTGCATAAGGTGACAATTGTGCCGCGCGGGATGGCTGGCGGCTATACGATGAGCTTGCCCGATGAAGAGACCAGCCTGCTGACGAAGGAAAAGTTCCGCGACCAACTTGTTGCTCTTTTGGGTGGACGTGTGGCTGAGGAGATTCGTTTTGGCGATGTGACTACAGGCGCCAGCAATGATCTGGAGCGCGTGACCGGTATGGCCAGGTCAATGATCACCCAATGGGGGATGAGCGAGAAGCTGGGGCCGATCCGTTATGGTGAGCGAGAGGAATTGATGTTCCTCAACCGTTCCTTTGCCGAACACCGCAACTACAGTGATATGGTGGCGCAACAGATCGACGAAGAGATTTCCAGCCTGGTCGATGAGGCGCACCAGCGCTGTCACACTGTGCTTAGCGAGCATTGGGACGCTATGATTCGTGTGGCTGACCGGCTGCTTGAGGTGGAGACGATCAACGCAGAAGAGTTTGTTGCGCTGATGCGCGGTGAAGAACCCGTCAATAATCGCATGGATGGGCTGCGCGAATCGGAAAATCAGCGCCGTCAGAAATCCGAAGATGCTGTGCGTGGCGACGATAAGCGTACGGACAGTGGGCTGGATCTGACTGGGCGTCTGCCACAACCCGCATAACGATAATACCAACAGGGGGAGGCCACAACCTCCCCCTGTTGCTTTTCATCATGCTGCATCGCAACGGAACCCCACCCCCTTCCAGCACTGTTCAAGGCCGGCATGCCGCCTCTGCGCAGCGCACTGAATTTCCAGCGGAGCGCCCAGCCAACACGGCTCGCGCGCTGATTTACCATCTTTCCCGCCAACAGTTGGCTGGTTTTCCTGTTATTCGCTGGCTGTACATGCTGTTGGTTGGCACTGCACTGCTGTGGCCCCTGCTGCAGCCGGCGCGGGGCTGGTGGGGGGCAGGGCTTGCCCTGCTGACGGCGATTGCACTGTGGCTTTGGCATTACTTCGCCCGCCGCCGCAGCTTTGTCCATTTTGATCCACAGCCGCCGCCTTCCGTTTCTCCTTGGCCTTTGTCGCCCAGCGACAAACTGCCTATTTATGTCAGCGGCATCTTGTCAGTCGATGGCAAAGCTCGTGCCTTTGCCGCTCTGCCCGCCTTTTATCGCACTTTTGCGACGCGTGAGCATGCTTTGCTGTGCCAGGCGCGCCCCCGTCGCTTTGCTGTGGTTGCTTCCTGGCCTGCGGATGAGGAAGGGCTTTGGTATGCTTTTTTTTCCGCCCAGCAGGTGCGCCGCCTGCGTACAGGCATGGTCGCGTTTGATCGCGCTCGCCTGCCTGGGTTTGTCGTTGACTACCAACCTGTGCACTCCCTCGACGGCAAGCCAAAGCGGCGTAAACTGCAGCCGGTCACTCTCTATGTCGCTTTTTCCCAGATAGATGATTATTACGCTGCGCTGGCCGATCTATCTGTGGAATTTTTGGCTGTAGCCTCTCCATCAAACAGTGACAGGTGAATTCTGTGAGCAGAGATATACTGCAATTCCCCTCCGGCTTCCTCTGGGGTACGGCCACTTCATCGCACCAGGTGGAAGGTAACAACACCAATAATCAATGGTGGTTATGGGAACAGACCCCTGGCAAAATCTGGCATGGAGACAGAAGTGGGTTGGCTTGCGACTGGTGGGCCAACGCCGAGCAAGATTTTGCTCTTATGCAGCAACTGGGGCTGCAGACGCACCGGCTCAGCATTGAGTGGAGCCGGATCGAGCCGCAGCCAGGCCAATTTGACCACGCCGCCATCGACCGCTATCGCCAGTTACTGAGCGACCTGCACAGCCGCGGCCTCAAGCCTATGGTGACGCTGCACCATTTCACCAATCCGCTGTGGCTGGAACGCGCTGGGGGCTGGGAGCAGCCTGAAGTCGTGAGCCGCTTTCAGTATTATGTGCGCCTGATTGTCTCCGTCCTCAGCGATTTATGTGACCTCTGGTTGACGATCAACGAGCCACTGGTTTATCTGGCCCAAGGCTGGTTCCGTGGGATCTGGCCACCTGAAAAGCCGTTCTCATTCACTTCGCTGCGTGTCTACCGCAATTTGCTGCTGGCGCACGGCGTAGCTTATCAAACCATTCATGCCCTTCAACCCCATGCGTCCGTCGGCGCCGCAATGGCACTGCGGCTGTTCCAGCCTTCCAACCCGCGCAGCAAGCTTGACCAGATGGCTGCCGGCATAAAACGTTATATCGGAGAGGACATTTGGCTGCGCAGCGTAGCAGATGGGCATGTTCGCTTTCCTCTGGGGCTAGGCGATTATCACAGTGCCCTGGCGCACAGCATGGACTTTGTCGGCATCAACTACTACACACGCGATTTAGTGCGTTTCACACCTGATCCACGCCGTCTCTTTGGTGAGGAGCACTTCTTGCCGGATGGCGAATTCTCCGACAGCGGCCGGCGCGGCGTCTATAGTGAACTAGCGCCGTATGGGCTCTACCAACTGATTCGCGAACTTGGCATTTATGATGTTCCGATTTATATCACGGAAAATGGGTTGCCGGATCGGGATGACGATCAGCGTCCGCGCTGGCTGCTGGCCCACATCGCACAAGTGCACCGCGCTTTAATGGCCGGCAGTGATGTGTGCGGCTACTATCACTGGACATTTACTGACAACTTTGAGTGGTCGGAAGGGTGGGGGTTGCGTTTTGGGGTAGTGGAACTCGAACCGGCTACACAACTGCGCACGATTCGACCCAGCGGCTACATGCTGGGTGCAATCGCGCGCGCCAATGGGATTACACATGATTTGGTGGCGCACTTTGCACCCGAACTGCTGCCGGCGCTTTTTCCGCAGTAGCTGCCCTTCCCGTCCAACAGGTGTACCCAAAATGTACCGCGAAGCCATTGACTTCTATGACGCAGCGTGTTAGACTTATTTATGACGCGTTGCGTTATGGTATGTTGTTGGCCGGACTTCCCGCTGGAAAATATGGCCAACCAATAGGGCGTGTGACGCTCTACAGGAGATTCCAATGACGGCAATTACGTTACAACAGGAACAGCCTGCGCCGCATGCGGGTGTGAATCAATGGCAGCAAAGAGTAAAGATGGTGCGCGCCTCTGGCCGCAAAGTTATTTTGGCTTCATTGGGACTAGGCGCCTATGTGGTTGATGGGGTTGCCGCCGCCTCAAAACGCAGCGCCCACCTTTTTACATCTGCAGAGCAGCGTGGACAGCGCATGAGCCGCGGGATGCGGCGCCGGTTTAATGATTTGGAAGAGCAAGCAGTCGGCGAGATGCGCAAATTGCAGGAGCAGGTGGGTGGTACTGCAGGGTCTCTACCCGGTGACACTGCGGCAGCCAAAGCCACCAGTAATGCCGATGTGGAGAAGCGTGTCGAACTAGCGCTGGCCGCTATGGGATTGCCGAGCCGTGAACGCCTTGCCCGTTTGAGTGAGGAAATCGATGCGCTTAATCAGAAACTCGATCAAGAACTGATGCGCCTGCCAAACGACCCGATCCCTGATCCGCTGGGCTAGTTCGAGCACAAAGCTCCTCCTCTGCTGTTGTTTAATTTGTTCTTTGCTGTAAGCAAATGAATCGTGGCGGCATCTCTTCCCTGCCGCCGCTGCTTTACGTGCTGCTGTGGCTCGCCAGCCAGGCCACCACTGCCGTCAGCACCTCGTTGCGCTGGATATCGTTGTGCGACTCATGATAGCCACCCGGCCACTCAATCCACTGTTTGTCCGCCACCGTCACATTGCCGAAAAAGGTGCGGCTGCCGGCAATCGGCACCAGTCGATCGCCTGTTCCATGATAAAGCAGCAGCGGGATGCGCAGATCGCCAGCGTGCTGCTGTGTCCAACTCTGCGCATTGCGCAGTTCCACACCCAAACGCGCCGACGCGCGCCCATGTACATAGGGATCTTCTGCATACCGTTTCACTTCGGCTGGGTCGCGCGAGATGACTTCAGGCTTGAGACCCGTATCCAGGCTGAAATCAGGCTTTATTCGTGACATAACACTGGAAGCCAAATTCAGCCACGGCGCCACGTTGGGCTGTGTTAGAAGAGGAGCAGAGGCAATGATGCCGGCTAATCCTTGCGGATGGCGGATAGCGAAATTCAGCGCCAGCAGCCCGCCCATGCTGTGGCCAAACAGAAAGAGCGGTGTTTGGGGCGCCAAGGCGCTCGCCACCGGCAGTGATGCGGCAATGTCGGCTAAGAATTGTTCCCAATGATCCACATGGCCGCGCAACCCCGGCGAGTGGCCGTGGCCGCGCAGATCAAATGCATTGAAGGCATAGCCCGCCGCTGTTAGCGCCTCGGCCAGATAGGTGTAACGCCCGCTGTGTTCGCCAAAGCCGTGCACCAATGCGATAACGCCGTGCACCGGCGGTTCGGGCAGCCAGGATTGGGTGAAAAGTTGCATGTCACCCTCGCCGGCAAATGTGGATTCGTTGTGCTGTGCTGTCTTGCTGGGTGTCATAGGAGGCCTCACTTGTCAAAGAGAATGGATTGGTGCTGCGGATCGGCCAAAAGCAGGCGCAGTTCCGGCGCTAATTTAGCCGTGTAGTAGGCCAGCAAGTCCAGTGTCAGCCCAAACAAAGCGCTGTTAAGATGCGCCAGCGGCAGATCTGTCAGCAGATTGAGATCGCCGTCAGCATCGAGCGCCAGCCGGGCAAGGCGCAGATTTTGATTGAGCTGCAGTAAAGCTGTGCTGAGCCGTTCCGCTTCGCCCGCTGGATTGCCGGGGAGCAGCGGGCTGACGGCAAAATGCACCCAATCCTCTGCGGCCAGCACATAGAGATCGTATCTTTCTCCGCGTTCGCCGGTGAAGGAACTGTGCCAAACACCCGGCTCGACTTCTTCACACGGCCAACCCTGCTGCGCAAACCAGGCTGCAATATTCAACACGTTAGATTCTCCTAAGCGGCTGTTGCTGTGCAAAAGAGATAGGCTGAGGCCATTTCTCCGCTGTTGGTTAGCGCTTATAGACAAATCACATTTAGGTGGCACAATTGCACGCTCGAGTAGACTGGAGGTTTGTGCCAAGTTCAATTGATTTGTCTATTAGCTCACATTGTCTATGCACTATCGTCATTTCGCAAAACCTCCTGAATACGGTTATGAGCCTATTGCAGACCATCTAGCTGTAGAGGCTGCGGCGTTTTGACAACTTTTCCTCCTCGTGCTACCCTTCGCAGCAGTTTTATGCCGTGCGCGACTTTAGGAACAGCTTGCCAACTTATGTGGTCTCTCTCCGGTAACTTGCAACAACATCATCAACAGCCCAGGCTGCAGCCTGCGTTGTCTGCTCTGTTGCCTGCTGTCCTGTTTTCTGACCTACGCTCTGCCTGGCGTGGGTTTTTTGTTGCTTTTTCCTATTGGTTTGGTTTTTACTTTTATGGCTATCGCCAGACGCCAGCCCACGCCGGAGCACGCACGCTGCTTGATTGACTAAGCAAACGAACGAGCGCTACGAAAGCGAGGTTGGCGAAAGCAACCTCGCTTTTTTGTTGGGATCGCTCTAGCTGATTTTACACCGATGCAATGATAGAATCGCCGCAGGAAATTGTTAAGACAAGACATAACTACGGTAAGACATAATTACTGCAAGATAAAGCAAGCAAAGGGTCAAGAGTTGGTATGACGACAGTATGCAGGGGTGTGCGAGGAGCCACCACAGTCGAAGTGGACGAACGCGAAGCGGTACTGCGCGCGACACGGGAGCTGCTGGCGCTGATGATCCATCTCAACGAAATCCATAAGGAAGACATCGCCAGCGCTATCTTTACCACGACATCCGATGTCGCCAGCGCTTTTCCCGCCACCGCTGCCCGTCAGTTGGGCTGGCTCGATGTGCCGCTGATGTGTTCGCACGAGATCGACGTCGCCGGCTCGGTCAACATGTGTATTCGCGTGCTCCTGCACTGGAACACGGAGCGCCCCCAGTCTGCCATCTGCCATGTTTATCTCAAGGAAGCGCAGCGCCTGCGCCCAGATAAAACAGTGCTGCTTTCAAATGTCGATATGCAGGAACTCAACCGCTGGATCGAAGAACAGTTGCAGGTGTGGAGGGCAAACGGACAATGACAACTATTGTGGCATTTCAAGGTGAACATGGGGCGTTCTCTGAAGAGGCCTGCCACCAGCATTTTGGTCAAGATGTGGAGACACTTCCCTGCCGCACCTTTGAGGATATCTTTGCCGCTGTAGAGACAGGGCGCGCTACCTTTGGCACGGTTCCAGTCGAAAATTCGACGGCAGGCAGTATTAATAAATCGTTTGACCTGCTGCTCGACCATGATCTCAAATTGCATGGCGAGATTCTGCTGCGTGTGCATCATAATTTGCTTGTAACCCCTGGCGCCACATTGATCACGCAGGTGCGAAGCCATCCGCAGGCGTTGGCGCAATGCGAAAGCTATTTAAACCGCCACAAGTATGCTGCTGTCCCCTGGTACGACACAGCCGGCAGCGCCAAAGATTTGGCTGCCGAACCGGCTGCAGGTGTGGGCGTGATCGCCAGTAAGTTGGCGGCCCATGTCTACGGGCTGGAAATCGTGGAGGAACGGATTGAGGACAGCCCCAACAACTATACCCGTTTTTTTGTTGTAGGTCGCGGCGAGCCTGCGCGCGCGGAGAACTGCAAGACAACCCTGGTCTTCGCTGTGCCCAATACACCCGGCTCGCTTTATCAGGCCCTAGGCGAATTTGCCAACCGCAGCGTCAACCTGACCAAGCTGGAAAGCCGCCCGCGCCGCAACCGACCGTGGCAGTATGTCTTTTATCTTGACCTTGACGGCCACTGGCAGGACCCCGCCATCAGTGCGGCCGTAGTCAGCTTGCTCAACCGCGCCGCGTTCGTCAAGCTGTTGGGCAGCTATCCCATTGCACAGCCGCTGGAAACTGATGGTGTCAGCAGCGGCCAAAGCCAATTGCTGCAAATTTGATCCGCTGCATTCATTTTCGCGCTACTGAGAGGAACCAAAATGATCGTCATTATGAAACCAGGGGCTACTGCCGCCGATATTGGGGCCGTCATTCGCAAGGCTGAGTCGATGGGCGCCAAAACCCATCCCATTTATGGTGACAATCGTACAGTCGTGGCGTTGGTTGGCGACCTGACGCATGTCAACCGCGATGTATTTGATCAGATGGAAGGTGTACTGCACTCGCTGCGCATTCAAGAACCCTACAAGCTGGCGAGCCGCACAGCACGTCCCGATAACACGGTGATTGATGTGCTAAACGGCCAGGTCAGGATTGGGGGCAGCGAAATCGTAGTGATGGCCGGCCCGTGCAGCGTGGAAAGTCGCGACCAGATCGTCGAGATCGCCCTGGCTATCAAAGCAGCAGGCGCCACGGTCCTGCGCGGAGGCGCCTTCAAACCGCGCACCAGCCCTTATGATTTTCAAGGGTTGGGCCTCAAGGGTCTCGAATACCTGGCTGACGCGCGCGAGGCGACCGGGCTGCCCGTAATCACAGAGGTGATGCGTGAGGAGCAGGTGCCGATGGTAGCAGAGTACGCCGACATTCTGCAGATTGGGGCGCGCAATATGCAGAATTATGGGCTGCTCCAGGCAGTGGGCAAGCAGCCGCGCCCGGTCATGCTCAAGCGCGGCATCAGCGGCACCATTCGCGAATTGCTTATGTGCGCCGAATATATTGTGAGCAACGGCAATTACAACGTGATGCTTTGCGAGCGTGGCATTCGCACCTACGAAACCGCCACCCGCAACACTTTTGATCTGAACGCAGTGCCTGTGCTAAAACAATCCAGTCATCTGCCCGTTGTGGCGGATCCATCGCATGGCACAGGATTGCGCGAACTGGTGCCGGCCATGAGCCGGGCCGCCGTGGCTGCCGGCGCCGATGCGCTGATAATCGAGGTTCATCCCGATCCCGATGCTGCCGTCAGTGATGGCCGTCAGAGCCTGACACTTGAGGGATTTACTGAACTGATGGGCAGCCTGCGCCGCATTGCTGCTGCTGTTGACCGCACAGTGGCCGAGCCGGCGCGCGAACTAGCCTGAATCTGAGGTGGCGGCAGCAGTGCAGATGGCCGCCATTTTTACAAACAAGGAGAGCAAGAGCAATGATCATCGTTATGCGGTCGCACGCCGAACCCAAACAGGTTGAGGCGGTGGTCAAGCGGGTGGAAGAACTGGGCTACAAGGTGCACCTCAGCCGCGGCGAGGCGCGCACGATTATCGGCGTCATTGGCGCTGACGAGCATTTAATCCAGAACGAAGCGTTTGAGGTAATGGAAGGCGTCGAAAAGACGATGCGCGTCATGCAGCCCTACAAGCTGGCGAGCCGCGACTTTTCGGAAGCCAATACGATCATCAACATCAACAGTGTACCGATTGGCGGCAGGCGGATTGTGGTGATGGCCGGCCCGTGCAGCGTCGAGAGCCGTGAGATGATTTTAGAAACCGCACAGATGGTGAAGGCGGCCGGCGCCACCATCCTGCGCGGCGGGGCCTACAAACCGCGCTCCAGCCCGTACAGCTTTCAGGGGTTGGGTGAAGAAGGTCTCAAATATCTGGCTGAGGCGCGTGAACTTACGGGACTGCCGATTATCACCGAAGTGATGGGGCCGGATGACGTGGATTTGGTGGGCGAGTACACTGACATCTTTCAAGTCGGCGCCCGCAATACACAGAATTACTCGCTGCTCAAGGCGCTGGGTAAGCAGCGCAAGCCGGTTTTTCTCAAGCGTGGCATCAGCGGTACAGTTCAAGAACTGTTGATGAGTGCTGAGTATGTTCTGGCCGGCGGCAATATGGACGTTATGCTCTGCGAGCGCGGCATTCGCACCTATGAGACCGCCACGCGCAACACCTTTGACATCAATGCGATTCCGGTGCTCAAGGATCTGACCCATCTGCCTGTTGTCGCCGACCCGTCGCACGGCACCGGCATGTGGCAGTTGGTCAGCCGGATTACACTGGCTGCTGTCGCCGCCGGTGCGGATGCGCTGATGATCGAGGTGCACCCCAACCCGGAGCGTGCCTGGAGTGATGGCGCCCAAAGTTTGACGCCTGAACGCTTTGCACAACTGATGTGTGATGCGCGCCTGGTGGCGCAGGCCGTGGGACGCGAGATTTAAGCGGCAAAAGCAGCAAGTACACAGGCAAGCCAATGCGGAATTTGGGGCAGTATGTCCAAACGTCTTCGTGACTGCTCAGTGGCAGTCGTCGGGCTGGGTTTAATGGGCGCCAGCCTCTGTATGGATCTCAAGGCAGAGCAGCTTTGCCGCGAGGTGCGCGGCGTGGCGCGCCGCACGCAAACCGTACTCGACGCATTTTTTGCCGGCGCTGTGGACCTAGCAACCAACGATCTGCAGACTGGCGTGTTGGGGGCCGATATTGTAATTCTCGCCACGCCAGTGCGCACAATTGTCGCCACGCTCCAAGAGATCGGCCCGCGTCTGTGGCCGGGTGCGCTAATTATGGACATGGGCAGCACCAAAGCCGACATCTGCGCCGCAATGGCTGCGCTGCCGGCCGGTGTGCAGCCTATCGGCGGCCATCCTATGTGCGGCAAGGAAACGGCCGGTTTCGATGCCGCCGAATGTGGCCTCTATCGCGGTGCGCCTTGGGTGCTTGCCCCGCTGCCGCGCACCGACCCACAGGCGCTGGAGTTGGCTGCGGAAATGGCGCAAGCGGTAGGCGCCCGGCCGTTGGTCGTCGAGGCAGCGCGCCATGACCGTCTGGTGGCCGCCATCAGTCATCTGCCGTTCTTAGTGGCTAGCGCCCTTACCGCGGCTGTGGCTGAAGTTGGCGCAGCCGACCCATTGGTCTGGGAATTGGCCGCCGGTGGCTTCCGCGACACCAGCCGTGTGGCTGCTTCCGATACGCAGATGTTTTTGGACATCCTGCTTACCAATCGAGCGGCTGTTCTGGCGCAAATCGACCGCTTCAGCGCAGAGTTGGATGGACTGCGCACGCTGCTGGCCGCTGAAGATGAAGCCGCCCTGCGCGCAAAGTTGGCTGCAACCCGCCAATGGCGGTCAGGCTGGAAGGCAAAACAGTAGGTGCGGTTGACTTTTGAGAAATTTTTTCAAAAACTAACTAGAAATTTGGATGCACTACATGACACATACCACGATTATGCCTGGCCATGCCCTTACCGGCGCCTGTTCCGTGCCGGGCGATAAGTCAATCAGCCACCGTGCCGTAATGTTTGGCAGCATCGCTGAGGGCGAAACGCGCATCCGCAACTTTCTGGCCGGCGGCGACTGCCAATCGACTGTGCAGGTAATGCGTGCTTTGGGCGTAGAGATTGCGGCTGCGACGCCGACCGATCTGATAGTGCAGGGGCGTGGGCTGGATGGTTTGCAGGAGCCGAATGATGTGCTGGACTGCGGCAATTCCGGCACGACCATGCGCTTGCTGCTTGGGCTGCTGGCAGGACAGAAGTTCGTCAGTTTTGTCACCGGTACAGCTCAGATTCGCCGTCGCCCCATGGGGCGTGTGGTGCGGCCTTTGCGGGGGATGGGCGCCGATATTATGGGACGGCAAAACGGCGACAATGCACCGCTCGGTATCCGGCCCGCCCGGCTGCGCGGGGTCGAATACGATATGCCCGTTGCCAGCGCCCAAGTGAAAAGCTGTGTGGTGCTGGCCGGCCTCTACAGCCAGGGGCTGACGGTTGTGCATGAACCTGGTCCCGCACGTGACCACACCGAACGTATGTTAGCGGCGATGGGCGCGCCGATTTCGGTCTATGGCCGCAAGGTGACAGCCGAGCGGCCCGACAAGCCGCTGTCTGCGCTTGACATAACGGTGCCGGGTGATCTATCTTCCGCCGCATTTCTTTTGGCTGCGGGGGCAATCGTGCCGGACAGCCACATCACGATCCGCGATGTGGGAGTCAACCCGACACGCATCGGCGTTATTGCCGCTTTGCAGGCAATGGGTGCGCAGATTACCTTTCACAACGAACGCAGCGAAGGCGGCGAGCCGGTGGCTGATCTGGAAGTGCGCGCAGGTGCGCTGCACGGCGCGACTTTTGGCGGCGAGGCCATTGTCACCATGATCGACGAACTGCCGATGCTGGCAATTGTGGCCACTCAAGCTCAGGGCCGCACTATCATCCGTGACGCCGGCGAGCTGCGCGTGAAAGAAACTGACCGGATCGCCACGACAGTCAGTGAACTGCGTAAAATGGGCGCCAACATCGAACCGACGGCGGATGGGTTTGTCATCGACGGTCCAACTCACCTTGCCGGTGCACCGGTGGAAGGTCACGGCGATCACCGCCTTGCCATGGCGTTGACCATCGCCGGACTGGTGGCGCAAAAGCAGACGGTTGTGTACGGTTCCCAGGTGACAGTCGACAGCTTTCCGGGCTTTGAGATCACACTTCAGTCATTGGGGGCGCGGCTGCGTGTGGACGAGTAGCGTGCTTCACCCGTATTGTTTATGAAAAACTCAGACGTGATCACTGGTTCCACCACACTTGTGGGGCTGATCGGCTGGCCAGTCAGTCACAGTATCAGCCCAATCATGCATAACGCTGCCTTTGACTATCTAGGGCTTGATTGGCGTTACGTGCCCACGCCTGTCGCTGTGAAGACGCCCGCAGCCATGCAGCAGGCGCTGGCTGGGCTGGCTGCGCTGGGGCTGCGCGGGGCCAATGTCACTGTGCCCCACAAACAGGCAGTAATCCCCTATGTAGAGCGCCTCCTGCCTGCTGCGCAAGCCATCGGTGCAGTCAATACGCTCGTGGTCGAACCGAACGGCGGATTGACCGCTGACAACACCGACGCTGCCGGTTTTATCAGCGATCTGCGCGAGCATGGCGTGGAGCCGGAAGGCCAACACGTTTTGGTGCTGGGCGCCGGCGGCTCTGCGCGTGCTGTGGTCTATGGTCTGGCACAGGCGAAGGCCGAACGCATCATCGTGCTCAACCGCACCCTGGAGACAGCCCAGAGTGTTGTCGCCGCTTTGCAACCGCTGGCGCCGGCCTGCCGCATGAGCGCTTTTGCACTGCCAGACGACCTGCCCAAACTAGCTTCTTATGCCGATCTCATCGTCAACTGCACATCGCTGGGCATGACGCCACATGTAGATACAATGCCTTGGCTGGAAGATGTCTCTTTCCGCAGCGGCCAGGTTGTCTATGATCTGGTGTATAACCCAGCCCAGACGCGCCTGCTGCGCCAGGCCGCCCAGGACGGTGCGCGCACTATTGGCGGGCTGGGTATGTTGGTCTGGCAGGGTGCATTGGCGTTTGAACGTTGGACAGGGCGACCGGCGCCGGTCGATGTCATGCGTGCCGCTGCTGCTGCGCATTTTGCCGCGCGTGCACGCCATGCCGCCACCCCAAACCCGGATGTCCATGTGCGGCAGGCGCTGCCCGCCGATGCGGCCCGCATCAGCCTGCTCAACAGCTATATTCAGCGGTTGCACGCCGATGTGCATCCGGAATTCTTTAAACAGCCAGCGCCAACTACGTTCCCCCCTCAGTATGTGCTCGAACTGATGGCTAGAGCGGATACAGTGCTGTTGGTGGCAGAGATTGCCGGCGAGATTGCCGGCTATTTATACGCAGATGTCTCGCCGGCTATGGAAACCAGTTCCACCTATGCATTTGAACGTTTTTATATTCATCATGTGGCGGTGACGCCTGCCATGCAAGGCCAAGGCTGCGGCGCCGCCCTCATGAACGCGGCAAAGAGGATTGCACGCGAGCGGAAGATTGCCAGAATGGCGCTCTCAATCTGGGAATTTAACCACCGGGCGCAGCGCTTTTTTGAGGCACAAGGCTTTGTCAACTACGGCCACCGTATGTGGCTGAATGGTGTTTAGTTCGCTTGTGTTTAGCTCACCGGTATAGTGGAACGATAGAAGGGAACGGAGAAAAGAATGGCGGTGTCCCAGTCGTCGCAGACAGCGAGCAAGATTGACTACGCAAGTTATCCTGATGAATCCGGCCACTTTGGGCCATATGGCGGCAAGTTTGTCCCTGAAACACTGATGCCTGCGCTTGAAGAATTGGAAGAAGTTTATCTCAAGTCCAAGCTTGATCAAGAGTTTCAGGCGGAATTGGCTTACCTTTTGCGCACCTTTGTCGGCAGGCCGACGCCCATTACCTATGCTGCCCGTCTCAGTGACTATTTTGGCGGGCCGCGCATCTATATCAAGCGTGAAGATCTAGCCCATACTGGTGCGCATAAAATCAATAATGCACTGGGGCAGGCGCTGCTGATGAAGCGCAAGATGAAAAAGACGCGCATTGTTGCCGAAACAGGTGCCGGCCAGCATGGTGTGGCTACGGCTACGGCTGCCGCTATGCTGGGTATCGAATGTGTCGTCTACATGGGCACGGTGGATATGGCGCGACAGGAACCCAACGTCTACCGCATGAAATTGCTTGGCGCGACTGTACACGGCGTCGAGTCGGGCAGCAAGACGTTGAAGGATGCTATCAATGACGCTATTCGCGATTGGGTGACAAATGTAGGCAGCACACACTATTTATTGGGCAGCGCACTAGGCCCCCACCCCTATCCCACGATAGTGCGCGACTTTCAAAGCGTGATTGGCCGTGAGTCGATTGACCAGATGCTCGATCCCGCCAATGGCCCAGGTCGGCTGCCAGATGCCGTTGTTGCGTGTGTCGGCGGCGGCAGCAACGCTATTGGCATGTTCCATCCTTTTCTGAACTATGAGCAGGTGCGGCTGATTGGCGTGGAAGCGGGCGGGCGCGGGATTGCCGGCGGTGAACATGCCGCTCGCTTTGCCGATGCCAAGTTGGGCCGGCTGGGGGTGCTACAGGGCACAAAAAGCTACGTGATGCAGGATGAAGACGGCCAGATTGCCCTGACGCACAGCATCAGCGCCGGCCTCGATTATGCCAGTGTCGGTCCTGAACATGCCTGGCTGCGCGATCTGGGACGCACCGAATACACCTACGCGACGGATGATGAGGCACTGGCAGCCGTCAAGCTGCTAAGCCGGCTTGAGGGTATTATCCCAGCCCTGGAAAGCGCCCATGCCGTGGCGTATCTGGCTAAGCTTGCGCCGCAGATGGCTCAGGATCAGGTCGTACTCGTCAATCTCAGCGGCCGCGGCGACAAAGACTTGGGCACCATTATGCAGACTTTAGGCGATGTGGGAGAGCAAGCATGACTGGTCTGGAACGTATTCAATCTGTTTTTGCGGCTGCCAAAGCAGAGCAGCGCGCCGTTTTTATGCCCTATCATGCCATGGGCTACCCCGATCGCGCCCGTACATTGGACGTGATCAAAACTCTCAGCGCCAACGGCGCAGGGCTGTTTGAGATCGGTATACCGCACAGCGATCCCTTAGCCGATGGGCCTACCATCCAGAGCGCCACCTATGCAGCCTTGATGCAGGGAGTCACGGTGCAGGACTGCCTGGCCATGTGTCGCGAACTGCGCGCGGCGGGGGTTGAGCAGCCATTTTGCGCCATGACCTACTATAACCCCCTGTTTGCTTATGGTGTGCAGCGTTTTGTTGCGGATGCCGTGGCGGCGGGCATTGATGGGTTGATCGTCCCCGATCTGCCTCCTGAAGAAGCGGAAGAACTGGAGGCAGCTTGTCGCCAGGCGGGGGTGGCTACGATTTATCTGCTTGCCCCCACCAGCACAGAGGAGCGCATTCGCTACGTGACCGCCCACTGCAGCGGTTTTGTCTATCTGGTCAGCGTCACCGGTATCACCGGTGCACGCAGCGAACTGCCGCCCGACTTGGGAGCATTTGTAGCTCGCGTGCGCCGGCACACCAAACTGCCGCTAGCTGTCGGTTTCGGCATCGGCAGTGGACCACAGGCTGCTGCCGTTGCTGCCATCGCCGACGGCGTCATTGTCGGCTCGGCACTGGTCAAGGCTGCGTCCGGCCCGCAGGGTGTGGCTCAGGTGCAAGCGCTGGCTGCCGAATTGGCGGCCGGGGCCGCCGCTCCGCTGTCAGCCCAGGCTTAGGCCGTGTGGAATAGATCATGAGCAATCTTACACGGCGACGCTTCTTGCAGGCGACCGCCGCTTTGGCCGCAGCCACTGCGCTGGGCGTCGGCTATGGCCGGGTCATTGAACCGCGCTGGATGGATGTGGAGCACGTCCATCTAACCGTTCCCGGCTTGCCCACTGCACTGAGCGGGCGTCGCTTTGCTCAACTGTCCGATTTGCACCTCGGCCCCTACTTTAGCAGCGAACAACTATTTGACGCTGTGGCGCAGGTGAATTCGTTGGCGGTAGATTGGCTGCTGCTGACAGGTGACTATGCCACAGTGCATGATCATGATGACGCCGATCTTGCCGCTGCGGCTGCTGGTATGGTGGAGCCGCTGCGTAGCGCTCGGATGCCGGTTTACAGTGCCATCGGCAACCATGATCTCTGGGGCGACATCGGCATTATTGAACGGTGCTTGCAGGAGGCAGGGACGACGCTGCTGCGCAACAGTGGGACGCTGCTGGAGGCGAATTTATGGCTGGGGGCTGTGGACGATGTGTGGAGCGGTCGCCCCGATCTGGCCGCTGCGCTGTCGGACGCGCCTGTCGGTGCGCTCAACTTGTTAATCGCGCACGAGCCGGATTTTTTTGACACTGTCGTGGCACAAGATGCCCCGGTCGCCCTGCAATTGAGCGGCCACAGTCACGGTGGTCAGGTGCGGCTGCCATCTCTCATGCCGGCGGCGGGCGGGCTGCACAGTTATGCGCCCATTTTGCCGCGCTATGGTCAGCGCTATCCCATCGGCTTGCATCGTTCCGGCAGCCGGCTTGTCTACACCAACCGCGGGTTGGGCTGTTGGCCGCTGCCATATCGCATCAACTGCCGCCCTGAAATTACGATCTTTGATCTCAGGCCCGGAGAAGGGCCGGCGATTGAAACAGCCTGCACCAATTTGCAGATACTCCTCTAAGTTTCCTACATTTGACGGTGGTTTTGTCGTCCATACTCGGTTATGCTGAGAGCAATGATGTGGAACTGCGCCTGACCTGGCAAAGTGGAGGAAACAACGATGAGCGAAATGGCCCGTTCTCCTTATGTGTTGTTCAGTGTTACTTTGCTGCTGGGCAGCGGCATGTACTTCTTATCGCTGTTTGTCCGTTAGCTGCCAAGCTGTCGGGCTGAACTGTAGTCGACCGGCGCCGGCGTCCGGCGTTGAAGCTATTTCAATACTGGGCGCAGCTTGAGCGCCAACTGCAGCGAAAAGCGTGCGTCGGGGTCGTCCAAATCTAATTGGGTGATATTGGCGATCTGCTCCAGCCGGTAGGTCAAGGTGTTGCGATGAATATGCAGCCGCGTGGCTGTCTGGCTCAGATTGCCGTGGCAGGCAAAAAAGGCATCCAGCGTCTGCACCAGCTCTGAATTTTTGTTGCCGTCGTGGCTGATTAGCTTGCCCAATGTTTTGCGATAGAAACGCGCCGCCTCGGGGTTGGTGCTCAGCCCGGTCAACAACTGGTAGAGGCCCAGATCTCCAAAATAGGTGACGGGGGCCGTTTCCCACTCTTTGCCCAATCGCCAACTCTCGCGCGCTTGATGCTGGCTCTGCAGCCATTTCGCCGGTCCGACTCCTGGCCGTCCAATCCCGATCACCAAGCGCGCCTTCTGGTGCTTGCCTTGGATTTGTTCCACGAGTTCGGCGGCTATGGTCTTAAACTCGCGTCCGCTCTTGGGGTTGTCCACGGGCCAAAACAAAAGGATGCCTTCATCGCGCCGCGTGTGCGGCGCCATTACCTGGCGCTGCTGCATAAAGCGCAGCAGCGGCGCCGGCCATGTGGGTACACCGCTTGCCTCTACCAACACTGCCACATGGGGCCGCATCAAATCATAGCTGAGGGATGACCCGCGTCTGATCCACGCCTGTTCATCGGCAATTTCAGCAGCCAGCAGTTCATCCAGAAAGGTTGCCCGCATCCGTTCTTCGGCAATACCGATGGCATTCTGTTTGGCCCACTCAAACGCCGCTGCCGAAGCACCTTGCGACACCGCCACTTCTTCCACCACCGAAATCTCTTGCTCGGCTTGCGAAGCACTGCGTAACAACAGGCAGTAGCCGTGCACCCCATCACTGGCGCAGACCGGCGCCAGCAGTGCATGACGGTAGGCGCTGCTATTGGTGTTGCTGGCCAGCGGCAGGATGCCGGTGCTGCTGCCAAGGCTGGCGGCAGGCTGCGTGGCTGTCCAACTGCGCAGCATGGTCAGGTTGGGTAAGCTGTCAATCAGATTTCTGCGTTGTTCGGCTTCTAGCTGGTCGAGGCCGGCGGTTGCGTTCACCTGCCCGCTCTCGCTCAGCAGGATCACCGGCTGCTGGACAAACGTATGCAGGCGCTGCGCTATTTTTACGAGTTCATCGCCGTTGAGCGCAGCCTGGCTCAGTTCACGCTGAAGTTCCGCTGAGCGCTGGGCGATATAGCCGGCGCGATCGACAATTAAGCGAATAACCGACCGCTCCACCTGCGTCAGAGAAACATCAACCGGCAGTTGAAATAGGCTAAGCTGGCTTTCACGTGCGGCGGCGGCGGCGTCCATCTCGGCGATGTCGCCCAGGATGGCGACTGCGGCCACGCGCGCATTTTGCAGGCTGCGGATTACACGATCCAGCCGCATCTGGCGATCTAACCGGCGCAGATCAGCCATGTCGATCAGCGCCAGTTCATTGCCGTCCAATTTGGGAAAGGCAGGCGGACTGGGACGAAGGCTGCACGCCCAGCTCACAGACCGGTGCAGATATTCGCTGCCTACCAACAGGCGTGTCTGGGCAGGCAGGGCAAGGCGGAAAACATCGTCAATTGTTGTCGCAGTGCTCTTGTACATTTTGTACGTCGGCGGTGCGATGACCGCTGCTCCACCGCTTAGTATGCCTGAAAAGCGGCCATTTTGCAAACTGGTTGGCGCAAAACCGTTGGGCAATTTGCACGAAAAACAGCGGCGACCCATATAGGCCGCCGCTGGCGTAGTTATTTGGCTGGAAGTATCGACAGCGTTAGCGCAGGTCTGCCTCGCTGCCGGCCATAAAGGCCGCCGTCGCCCCACCCCACATACTCGCTGCCAATGTCCAGGCCAGTCCCAGCCAAACATAAGGATTCTGGCCCATCAAAGTCGCAATCAAGAAGAAGGCAATAAACCCGAGCACCATACCGACGATGCTGCCGAGGTAAAGACGCCCTAGTGAAAAGCGCCGATCAAACAGCCAGACAAACAGTGGCCACAACAGCAGTTGGCCCAGAATGGGAACGATTGAACCCAAAATGCCGCCAATAATGGCTTTCCAATCCGACCCTAACTTGCCAGCCGCCAATTGATAACCCAGTACGGGGCCGACGCCGATTAGCAGCAGCGCCAGGATCCAAAGCCAGGGGATCGACATCGGCAGCAGAAAGTGAAAAGCAATGGCGATGATAGCGGTGATCACGCCGCCATACAGGGAAGCCATCCACGGATTGACGGTGACCGGCTGTACGGCAGTCATTGTTGTCGAACGGGTCATGGCAGGTTACTCCTGAGCGTGGCCAGTGAGGTTGTTGGTGAATATTGTCGCTATCATAGACCAAAAGCTGCAAACACGCAACCTGGTTTTTGATCTGAAAATAAGGGTGGTGCTGCCGGCTGACCAATCAATTCAGCCCGCAGGCAGTTCGTCCCACTCTTCCAGCAGCCAAGCCGCCGCCGGCAGGTACAGGCGCTTGTCCTGCGCGTAACGCACAACGAGCACGAGCTGATCATCCTCGTCCGCCGCCACTTCTTCCAGGATTGCGCCTTGCTTGGCTGCTGTCGTCAAGCGCCGGTTGACTGCATCCAACCCCACCCAAGGCTCGTCGTCCAAGCTGTCAAAACAAGCGGCGCTGTACAGCTCAAAATAGGCGCCGTCGGCTAGATAGATATCGATGTCGAAGGAACTCTGCTGCTTCGGTTCTTCCTCTTTTTCCTCCAGCGCACTGCTCAGCGAGTCTTCCCACACGCCGGCAAAGACGATCGCCTGGCCCTCCAGTTGGCTTAATTCTTCGTACAGTTCATCATCCAAGGTGGTGTAGAGAGGCAGTTCTTCTTGTTTTGTCATGCTGTCTTTTCTTCCGGTCCAATCACGATCATGCGGGTAGGGATGGGCAGCGGCTGCTCAAAAAACTGGCCACCGGCCCAAAAATGGCTGAACTGTGCCGGCAGCCCCTGGTCAATAAAGGGGTGAGGCCCTTCCGCCAGGTGAAAGTGCAGATGCGGCCCCGGCGACATGCCGCTGTTGCCGATGCGCCCCACAAGATCGCCGCGCTTGATCAACTGCCCTTCATTGACAGCCACGCTCGCCTGCTGCAAGCAAGCATAGTAGCTAAACTCGCCATTGCCGTGGCTGATGGCCGCCGCATTGCCCAACGTTCGCCGCAGGTCGCCGCGAAACATCAATGGGTCGGGTAAAACGCCCGGCGGAAGGTCGGGCAAATCATAGGTCACAGCCGCCACCTTGCCCCCTGCTGTGGCATAGACAGGTTGTTCCCAACTGTAATGCTCTTCAAGCGCCACCCCGCGCTCTCTGAAGAAGCGGTTGTCGGGGCCAAGCTTGACGAAATCCAGCGCATATGTCTGGCTGAACACCTCCTCCTTGTGGCGATCGCTCCAGTCTGACCCTTGAATCGCCCACCACGCGCCGTGCAGGGGGAAATGCAGGTCCGTTTTGCGGCTGTGGAAGCGCACCGGTATCTCCAGCGAGGCGTGCTCCAACTCTTCCTTGCCCGCCACTTGGGCCAGCACAACGACCTCAATCTGTGTCAGCAGCTCATAGGCGTGCAGTTGAAAGTGAAGGCCGTGCAGCCCCAGCCCCGTTCCTGGCTCAACATGCAAGTTGTCTTCTCCCAGCCGGCTGCGAATAATATGCGCTGACCAGCGCTGTTCAAACAGAAGTTGGTGCTCTTTGTAGCCCTGGATGACCACACCAGCCACATCTAGTGGCGTATCCACTGCCGTGATGCCCAGATCAAAGGCGACTTCCTGCACCGGCCCCAAAATAGGGAAAGGCATCTCCTGATATTCTGCGGCAATAATTGTTGCTGGTCTACTTTCTAGGTGCATACCAAACTGCCCTTTCTAGCGTCCTTGCTTGATCTGGTGGCTGAGCACAGGGCGCTCTCCGATAAATTGCAAAATCCAGAGCCGCTGCGCGCCGCGTTCGCTGCGCCGGGCCGGGTGTTCAGCATCAACTACACCGTCGATTACAGCCAGTAGCGCAATCGCTTCCGCCGGTGCAAGGCGATAGTAACTTTCTTCGGTCTCAAGGGTGTCGGTGCGCTCCCAGCGGTCAATCCAGTTGTTGAGATAGTAGGTGAAGCAGTGGCGGCAGCGCCAGATGCTAAAGGTCTGCTTGTCGCCTTCGGGTGAAGCCACCGCCAACGCGCCTAGATTTGCGATACGCCCCTGGCAGGCAAAACAGGATTCTGTGCCCGCACCCACGCCGCTGCGCTCTACAACTTTCTGCCCCCAATTTAGCGCCTGCGCCGTGACAGGCGCTTGCATTTCTGCTGGGCCGCCCAATGCAGCCGCCAGCCGGCGGCGCAGACGACCCCACCACGTCCAGCGCTCATCACTTTCATTTTCCGCGCGTTTGCCGATTGCTGCCAGCGGCGCCGCATTGGCGTCGACAGGCGGTTGCATCTCCGCAGCTTCTTCCGCCGCCCGCCAATGGCTGCAATCCAGCGCCAGCAGCGACTGAACCGCTAAGTCACCGGGAGCGCCCCTTTCTTTATCTGTCGAATCATCCGCAGCGGCGTCTGCGCCTGCATATTCCTGGCCTATTGCCTGACGCCATGTGCAGCGCCCAGCCGCCAGCCCATCCGTCGTTTTGACCGCCAGTCGCTGCCACCAACGGCAACTGCCGCAGCTCTGCAACTGCACGCCCGCCGCCGCCAGCCCAGCCTGCAGTCGCCGGCCAAACTCCTCGCCATGCGGTTCGTCGATGCGCAGCAGCGTGCCGACTAACTCCACGATACATGCTGACGGATCGTCGTACCAAAGCAGCCGCGCCCACTGCGACGGTGCATCCGCACGCTCGGCAGCCCGCACCCGCACGCGCTGGAAGATCATCGTGCGTGTGCCGGGAAAGACGCCGGACATCGTCTTCAGGTTAAACAACTGAAAGGAAGTGCTCATAGTAGGAGGACTTCCCGAAAGTCCCGCACAGCTTCTATTTGTTATTGGCTTCGTTGATCAGCGCCGCCGTCTCTGTAACTGTGCCGGTGGGATCGGCGCCGCCGTCAACCACCTTGATCACCATATCGCCCGCATAGCCCCAGGCTTCCTGCATCTCAGGGCGGCTGGGCATGGACTCGGCGGTGGTGGCCTGGTTGGCAAAGCCTTGCAGCAATGGGTTGTCGCCCAGCACTGCATTGCGATTGGCGGGCAATCGCTTGGCGACGTTGGCGAGCACCGATCCGCTCTCGGCGTTGGTGAAGTGCTGCGCGAACAACAGCGCCAGCCGCTGCTGTTCAGGCGTGGCTGCCGGGTTGAACAGGATGCCGTCAGCGTGCAGCCAAGGGCGCGCCGGGCCGCTGGGGCCGGCCGGCAGTGCAGCCACTGCCAGGTTCGGGCCGAGCGCCGCACTCAACTCATCGATGGCCCAGGGGCCATCGACAAAATAAGCAAATTCACCCTTCTTAAAGCGGTCGAGCAGCATTCCATAGTCAGTATCGACATAACTGCCTTCCGTCTGGCTCATTTGGCGCAGCCAGGCCAGATAGCCTGCTACATCTCCCCCCTGATCCAGCACGGCAACACCCGCATCGTCAAACAAGCGGCCCCCATACGCAGGCAGCCCCCAATAAAGATGATAGAGGCTGTTGTAAAAGCCTGCGCCTTGTGCCGGTGCAGCCTGTGCCTGCGCCAGCATGTCAGCAGTTGTAGCGGGTGGGCCGCCTGCAGCGGCTAAAGATTGGTTGACAAATAGGCTGACCAACTCAAAGTCACTGGGCAGCCCGTACAACTGGCCGTTCCAGCGCATATTGTCCACCGCTGCCGGCCAGTATGCCTCCAGATCAGCAGCGTTGACCAACAGATCGAGGGGATGCACGACGCCGATATCGACAAAATCGCTAAGCCACCAGGTGGGGGCCAACATGATATCCGGCCCGCTGCCGGCGCGCACGGCATCCGCATAGGCCTTAGGTAGATCGGTATCGGCCACAAAAAGCGTATCCACCGTTACCTGTGGGTAGCGGGCTTGGAAGCTGGTGAGAATAGCGGCCAACGCGTCGCTGTCCTTGCCGCCCCAACTATGCCACAGCACAATGCGCCCGGCCGGCTCCGGCGTGGACGTAGGAGCCGGCGTTGGCGCAGCAACTGCGCCGCCTGCGTTTCCATTGTCCTGGCCGGCTGTCTGTTGTTGTGCGCCACTGCCGTCGGCAGCGACAACCACCGGTTCGCCAGCGGGTGGTCTATCCGCCGCCGGCTCATCATTGTTGCAGGCTGCCAGCAACAAGAGCAGCAAGAGACAAGTGACAAAAGCTCGCCAGCCTTGTCTCCACCCAAAACTATGCCAAAAACCATTCATGCGCTTGCCTGCTCTTTCAAATGTTCGAGAAGCGCCTGCAGCCCCAGCAGATAGCCGCGCCAGCCAAAACCGCAGATCTGCCCTACGCACACCGGTGCGATTACCGACGTGTGGCGAAACTCCTCGCGGGCGTGAATGTTGCTCAAATGCACCTCCACCGCCGGCAGCTTGACCGCAGCAATGGCATCGCGCAGCGCATACGAATAGTGCGTAAACGCACCGGGATTGATCAAAATGCCATCTGCCCAGAGGCGCGCCGCATGGATGGTGTCGACCAGCACACCCTCGTGGTTGCTCTGCAATGGGCGTACCTCGTGGTCGGGCTGGCCGGCTGTGACGACGGCGGCATCGATGGTCGCCAGGGTCATGCTGCCGTAGATGCCTGGCTCGCGTTCGCCGAGTAAATTGAGATTGGGGCCGTGCAGCAGGGCAATAATCATAGGCGGATTATAGCACAATGCGCTGAATGGCCCGGCGTACAACCTCCTCGCCGGGGTCGTCAATCATGGTGACAGTTCCCAAGGCTTCGGGGATGATAAACCGCAGCTTCTTGCCTGCTCGCTTTTTGTCGTGGCTCATGGCTGCCAGCACAGCGTCGACATTGAACCCCGGCGCCGCCACCGGTAGCCCCAACCGGTCGAGCAGGTGGGTGATACGATCCGCCAGCGCTGCATCACAGCGGCCTAACTCGACGGCCATGGATGCGGCTGCCACCATACCGATGGCGACGGCTTCACCATGGCGCAGCGAGAACTCACTTACCAATTCCAGGGCGTGGCCAAATGTGTGGCCGAGATTGAGCAGCGCGCGGCGACCGGCCTCAAAGGGGTCTTCCTCAACGATTTCGATTTTGACGCGCACCGCGTCTGCCACCAGTTGCAGCAGGCTGACTGGACCCTCGTGCTCCAGTTGTGCAAACAGTTGCGGCGCTCCGATAATGCCATGCTTGACGATCTCCGCCAGCCCTGAGCGGAATTCGTCTGAGGGCAGCGTGGTCAGGGTGGCGGTGTCCATAATCACCACCTGCGGCTGTTTGAATGCACCCACTAAGTTTTTGCCTTGCGGCAGATCCACACCTGTTTTGCCCCCTACTGAGGCGTCGACCATAGCGAGCAGCGAAGTCGGCAGCTGCACAAAGGGCGCACCGCGCAGATAGGTGGCAGCCGCAAAGCCTGCCATGTCGCCGACCACACCGCCGCCCAGCGCCAGTATCGGGCTGGACCGGTCCAATCCTGCTGCCAGGAACTGGTCATAGAGCGACGCCACCGTTGCCAGCGTCTTGTGCTGCTCTCCTTCGGGAACCATGCAGATCGCCGGTTCAAACCCGGCCTGCTGCAGTTCGGCTGCCAGCGTCTCTGCATGGGTCATAATCATGGCGTTGGTGACAATTGCGGCGCGGTTGGGTTTGATCTGGTGCCTGGTCAGCAGCCGCCCGCTGTAGGCAAGGATGCCATCGCCCAGACACAAGTCGTAGGTTCCTTGCGGCGTGCGCACAGGCAGGCGGATCATGCCCCGCGCTTCAACATGATCAGCGGCAGCGGCCAGAATGCGATCCGCCACCTGATCCGGTGTGAGTCTGTCCGTGTCGATCTGATAGGGGATGGCTCCATAGGCTGCGCGACGCACCCCCAGCAATGCGCTCACCCGTTTGCGCCGTTCATCTGTCTCCCCTTCGAGCAGCGGTCGGTCGGTTGCCTGCGCCAGGCGGCGCAGAATTTCATCTTCACTAGCCGTGAGACAGACCAACATGCCGCTTGCGGCCAGGGCTGTGCGTGATGCCTCATTGACCAGCGCGCCGCCACCTGTTCCGATCACAAGCGCCTGCTCTTGCGCCAGCGCCTGGCACAATTCAGCTTCGGCGCTGCGAAATGCTTCCTCGCCCTCCTCGACAAAGATCGCACCAATGGGCTTGCCGAACTGCTCGGCCAGCAGCGCATCCATGTCTACAAAGCGGCGGTTCAACCGCTCCGCCAGCAGCCGCCCGACTGTGCTTTTGCCTGTGCCCATAAAGCCGGTGATCACAATGTTGTGCAGCGAATCCATAAAAGTAATCCTGTTTCTTGGCTATTGCGCAGCGGCGGCGTTGTGCAGCGTCTCCACCCTTTGCATGATTTGATCGATCAGCGCTCTGAGCGGCTGCGCCGTATCGAGCACAACATGCTGCGCCGGTGCAATGGCGTACTGCCAGCAGCCGTTATATTGGCGTAGCATCTCCTGCATTGCCTCCCAGCCGCTGATTTTGTGCTCCGAATAGCCAGCGCCGCGGGCGTTGAGGCGGCGCGCCCATTCCCCATCCTCGATCTGCGTTTCCACCACCAACAGGTGTGCGCGATGTTTGGCCGCCAGTTCTTGGGCGGCGGCATAGCTTTCCGGGTAGGAAAGGGGCGATACGGCAATTACACTCAGGCGCAAGGCAAGCTGCACCGCGACAATCTGCCACATGATGGCGTAGGCGCGCTCATTGGCGCGCTCGGTGTCCAGCAGATGGTCTTTGACGTCATCCTTATCGATCAGCGGGCAGCGCAGCCGCTGCGCCAGGCATGCCGCCACATTGCTTTTGCCTGTGGCTGGGTGTCCCTTCATCGCGATCAGCAAGGGCATCGGGCGGTCATACGCGGTTTTGGCCATGCGCTATTCCTGGCGCTCTGCTGTGATGTCTCCGCGCGCAAACAGTTGAAATTGAGACGGGTCAACATGGTGGGCCTGGTGCATAAGCACTGCATTCAGCAGTTCAATGGCAACGCGGGATTCCAGCGTCACCCCGGCGCGCACGCCGACGCATGGATCGTGGCGACCCTTCTGCAGCAGGAAGTCAATCTCCTCCAAATTTTTGCGCACGGATAGCTGGCCTTTGGCAATCGTCGAGGTGGGCTTGAAGCCTACTTGCAGCACCAGCGGCATCCCAGTCGTCATGCCGCCGATCAGGCCGCCGTGGCTGTTGGACTGGTAGCCGGCGCTGCGGATGGGGTCGTTGTTTTCACTGCCGCGCCGTTCCACCACGGCGAAGCCTGCGCCGATCTCCACCCCCTGCACCGCATTCAGCCCGCCCAATGTTCCCATCAGCCGCAGCTTGAGGCTTTGATACAGCGGATCGCCCGCCAGCGGCGGCACATTGAGGGCCACTACCTCTACCTTGGCCCCAATGGAATCGCCATCGATGCGCGTCTGCTTGATGAGCCGGCCGGCGGCGTGTGCAAAATCAGGATCGAGCGTGTGAATTTCAGCCGCGGCCAGTTCGCTTTCGATCTGTGCCAGACTCTGCAAATCCACGTGGTCGCCGCCGCCGGCATGCAAAAGCGCCTCTATGCGGCTTGCCAGCGTCGTCGCGGCCCGCAGAGAGCCGACCTGAGAAATGGAAGAAAAGATGCGCGTGCCAAACGTTTTCTGCAAGAAAATGCGGGCGATCGAGCCGCCGATCACGTCCGAAATGGTGGATCGATACGAGGAGCGCCCACCTCCGCGCACATCTACAAAGCCGCTCGACTTGTAGTGTTTGACCAGGTCCGTGTGGCCAGGGCGCACCTCGCCTGTGGGGCCGGCAAACTGGCGGTAGTCATCCGACTTTTTGGCGGTCGAGAGGACAATGGCGGCGATTGGCTCACCGGTCGTATAGCCTTCTGCATACGCTGTTGTCGCTGCGGCGGTGTCACCCTCACCAACCTGTATCGGCGGCCCTGCCGTCAACGTCGCATGGTCCGGTTGGTAGAGGCCGGAGAGCAGCGCCACTGTATCGTTCTCGCGGCGCGGCGTGCCATGCTTGTTGCTGCCGGGCCGCCGCCGGTCCAGATAGCGCTGGATATCGTCTGCCCTGATATAAAGTCCGGGCGGACAGCCGAAGACAATCGTCGTCACTGCCGGCCCGTGCGATTCGCCGGCGCCGGCCACCGCATAGAGAGGGCCGCCGAGTATTTCCATTATGGCCAATAAAACTGTGGTTGATAAAACCTTTGAGGACTTTCCGGAAGCCCTTTACTTTGCAGTTGCTGCTTTGCCGGCATAGTTGGCAAGCCGGCGTTTGCCGGCTCGTCATGTAGAATAGCCTTGAACTGCAAAAACATCAAAGTTTTTAGTCTGCCCCTATGCCTGCACTTGCGCCGCTGTCTGTCGCCTATCAGATCAGTCCACCCCTGCACAATAAGGAGCTGAACGCTCTGTTTACCGCCGCCTGGCTGGCGCACGCCTGGCGAGACTTTGCGCCAGTTCTGGAGCACAGCCTCGCCTACGTGTGCGCCTATCATGCGGAAACGTTGATCGGCTTTGTCAACCTGGCCTGGGATGGCGGCATCCACGCCCTTCTGCTGGACACGACCGTGCATCCAGCCTACCAACGCCAGGGCATCGGGCGGCAGTTGGTAGGCGTAGCATTGCAGACGGCGCAGCGTTACAGCATTGTCTGGCTGCATGTGGACTACGAACCGACGTTGGAACACTTTTATCAAAGCTGTGGCTTTACGCCTACGCTGGCCGGTCTGATCCGGCTGTAGCGTGGCGTTGCCCTCCAACAGCCGCTGCGTCTACCGTAGCTGCTACGTATAGCCCAGCCCCCATACTTTGGATAGTTGTTTGGGAAGCAAGATGTCCAACAGCAGCGCCGCATCCTCTTTGGCCCACACGTCAGGGTAAATCGACCGCAGCTCCGCTAAGCTGCGGTAGCCCAGCAGCAGTTGCAAAAACACCAATGACGGGCAGCCCACTTGTGCAGCGTCTTCGCCATAGGGTGGTGTCTGCCACGACTCGGCGGCGGTCAGCTTGCCCTGGGCAAACTGCAGGCGCAGTCCACCGCGATAGAAGTCGAGCATGGTTTCCCCTGTGTGGCCCGCCAGAATGGAGCCGGCCAGCCGCTGCTCCAGCACCGGTGTAATATGGCGCACAAAGCCCGGCACGTCGGCGATGCGGATGTACCAGGCGTAGGCTGGGTCGCCGCGCGGCGCCAGCTTTTGGCCCAGCACATCATAGGCCGGATGCGATCGCCCCAAATATAGCGCAAGCTGGTTGACATCTTCGACATTGGAGCCAAAGACTTGAACCTGCTGCCCCAGCGCGTATAACGCGCGCAGCAGCGGCGGCATGACTGCCTGCCAGTTGACGTGTGTGTAGAGTTCGATGCTGAAAGCGCTAAAGGTGTTGCTGTGTCGCCTGGGCCTTGTGCCGGTAAAGCCGCAGACTTGCCCATCTTGATCGACAATCATGTACAGGCGTTCATTCAAGGCGGACACGGTGACGCCTTGATCGTTCAAAACCGGATCGTCCCACAGCGTAATGTAGTAGCGCCAATCCGCCTCTGTTGCCTCACTCCAGACCAGGCTGCTGCTGCAGCCCTGGTTGTAGAGCGCCAGCAAGTGCGGCACATCCTCAAGCGTGGCCAGGCGTAGATGATAGGCTTCTGGTTCATTCTCTTTTTTGGCCGGGATCGCCGCTGTATAGACCAGCCGCCGGCCATCCAGATCGAGCACATATTCGTAGCCGAACTGGCGGTAGTAATAGGGGATGCCGGTGATGGCCTGCACCAGTTCACCGCGGGCGGCGCTGCGCGCATGAAACATCTCGAACAGGCCGCGCATAAGGCCGCGGTTGCGATATTCCGCCAAAGTAGCCACATATTCGGGCCGCCCTACGCCAAAAGGGATTCCGCCATAGCTCCAGCGATGGCTCCAGCAGCAGGTGCAGGCGACAACTGGCCGCTCCGGCTTGCTGGTATCCTCGACGAGAGCAAAGTCACCCGGCCCCATCAGTGGAAAGCCGGGCTGCATGATGATCTGTGTCCTGCTGATCATGTGCTGATTGGGTTCTTCATCAGCTTTGTCGCGAAAGACGGCGCCGAGACAGAGGGCGATTTTTTCCTGGTCTGCCGCCGTGGACCAGCGCCGCACCAGCCCATTGCCCAGGTCTTCGCTGTATTCTGCTGCGGAGAGTGGTGCAGACATGCAGAGAACTCCTTTACGTCTTTGGATTGCAATAATACTGCAAATTTGTTTTGCACTGAGAATGGAAGTATGAAAAGAACAGTTGAACATGGGGTAGAATAGCCGGTAGCAAAGAGATTGCCAAAGTAGGAGCTTCACGATGCCCACTGATTCCGTACAGCGTTTCTCGAATCGAGTCGAGAGCTATGCCAAATATCGACCCCATTATCCGGCGGAAATCCTGTCATGTCTGCAAACTGCCATTGGGCTGACGCCGGCGACGGTGGTGGCTGACATCGGCTCCGGCACTGGTCTGCTGACCCAGCTTTTTGTGGACAACGGCAACCCGGTCTACGCCGTGGAGCCAAATGCTGGGATGCGCCAGGCGGCTGAGGCGGCGCTGGGCCACTATGCCAATCTGCACAGCGTCGACGGCCGTTCCGAGGCGACGACGCTGCCCAGCGGCAGTGTGGACTTGGTGACGGCGGCGCAGGCGTTTCACTGGTTTGAACCACTGGCGGCGCGCGCCGAGTTTGCACGCATTTTGCGCCCTCTGGGTTGGGTGGCGCTTGTCTGGAACAACCGTCGCGACGACGCTTCGCCTTTTCTCGCCGCCTATCGCCAGTTGCTCGACCATTTCGGTACGGACTACCGGCAGGTGGATCATAAACATGTCGTCGATGACGCGGCGCTTAACCGCTTTTTTGCGCCGGATGGCTTTCGCCTTTTCACCTTTGCCAATCATCAGACGCTGGATTTCGAGGGGCTGCTGGGGCGGCTACGTTCAACCTCCTACATCCCTGCGCCTGGCGACAGCGGCTATGCGGAAATGCATGAGCGGGCAAAGGCCCTTTATGATCGCTTTGCCATAGATGGAAACGTGCGCATTGAATATGACACCCAACTGTATTTAGGGCGTGTGGCGGATCAATAATGTCGCCTGTGTGCCGCACACCCCTGGGCAAATGACTTCCGCTAAGCCCGGCGCGTACAGTACAATGGCCGTAGTTTTTATGCAACAGCATATAGTGAACCGTATAGCAAACATATAGCAACCATATAGCAAAGGAGTCTTTCTTATGTACAAATTGGTGCTTTTGCGCCACGGCGAGAGTACGTGGAATAGGGAAAATCGCTTCACCGGCTGGACGGATGTTGACTTGTCTGAACGCGGGCGTGAAGAAGCCCAGCGCGCCGGCATGGTGCTCAAACAGGAAGGCTTTGTCTTTGACATTGCTTACACCTCTGTCCTGAAGCGCGCCATCCGCACCCTGTGGATGGCGCTGGATGAACTGGATTTGATGTGGATCCCCGTAGTGAAGGCGTGGCAGTTGAACGAGCGCCACTACGGTTCACTGCAGGGCCTTAATAAGGCGGAGACAGCCGCCGAGTTTGGCGATGAGCAGGTGCTGATCTGGCGGCGCAGCTATGACGTGCCCCCACCCATGCTGACGGAGGATGACCAGCGTTTCCCCGGCAAAGACCCGCGCTACACCGCGCTGAGCAAAGAGGAACTGCCGCTGACCGAGTCGCTCAAAGAAACAGTGGCGCGAGTAGTGCCTTACTGGCATGCACACATTGCACCTGACATCAAGAGCGGCAAAAGTGTAGTGGTCGCTGCCCACGGCAACAGCCTGCGCGCAATGGTCAAATTTTTAGACGATATGAGCGAAGAGGAAATTCTTAAGCTCAATATCCCCACTGGGGTGCCGTTGGTTTACGAACTGGATGAATCTCTCAAGCCGATTCGCCACTACTATCTGGGCGACGCAGATGAGATCGCCAAAGCGGCTGCGGCGGTGGCGGCGCAGGGCAAGGCGAAGTAAGCCAACATGCCGTCGATGCCGAAAAGATCGAGGCGGTGAACGAGAACGGCGTGCTGACCTTGACGCTGCCCAAGGCGGAATCGGTCAAGCCCCGCAAGATAGAAGTCAAGCGTATGGTGAATGGCCAGTAAGCAGGCCGCCTGACGCAGATAAACTGGGTTTTACAGCAAAACGGCTCACTCCAAACCTGGAGTGAGCCGTTCCTGTTTATGCCGCTGCTTTCAGGCCGGCATCGGCGCTGGTCGCTCGCATGTACTTGCTATCTCCACGTGGCAGCCGCTATCCGACGCCTCATGGATAGCGTGCATGAGATCCAGCACATGATAGGCTAGTTCGCCGCCGGCGCGGTGGGGGGCGCCGCTCTGCAGTGCTTCCGCCATCCCTGCCAGCCCCAGGCCGCGGCTGTTGCCGGCGTAGGGGCGTGTGACCGCAATCTCCTGCCAGCCTTCGTCGTCCGTGCGCCGCAGCTTTACAGGGCCGCCAAAGGTGTTGGGGTCTGGGGCGCTGATGGTTCCCTGTGTCCCGTAGATTTCGATCCACGGCAGCGCCGACGCCTGCACATCAAAGGTCGTCATAACCATGCCGATAGGGCCGGCGGCAAAGTCAAACAGTCCAGCCACATGGGTGGGCACATCGACCTTGATCACCTCACCGTAGCGCGGCTGGCTGCTGATGGTGCGCTCGGATCGGCTGATGCGGGTAGCCCCGCTGACGCGACGCACCGGCCCCAACAGCGCCACCAGCGCTGTCAGATAGTAAGGCCCCATGTCAAACATTGGGCCACCGCCCACTTTGTAGTAAAAAATCGGGTTGGGATGCCAGTGCTCGTGGCCGCGGCTCATCATAAAGGCGTTAGCGCCCACTGGATCGCCGATGGCGCCGTCGTCGATGAGCTGGCGCACCGTCTGCAGCCCCGCTCCCAAGAAGGTGTCCGGCGCGCCGCCGACCAGCAGCCCCTTGTCGCGCGCCAACTCCAACATGCGCCGTCCTTGCTCACGGCTCATGGCCAGCGGTTTTTCATTGTAGACGGACTTACCCGCCTCGAGTGCTGCCAGTGCGATTGGGCCGTGCGCATCGGGTGTGGTCAGATTCAGGATGATGTCGATGCTGGGATCAGCCAGCATTTCCTCCACACCGACCACACGCTGCACCGCGTACTTGGCTGCTTGCGCCTCGGCGGCTTCTCGCCGCAGGTCAGCGCAGGCGGTGATCTCAATGGCTTCAAGCTTTTGGGCGTTTTCCAGATAGATGGAACTGATGTTGCCGCAGCCGATCAGCCCGACGGCCGCAGGTCGTTTGGTGCTCATAGATGGTTAATCCTCTTAGCGTGCAGCCCAGAGAAAGCCACGGCGCGAGATTTCGCACGCTTCGGGCACGTTGAAGTCTGATGCGACATGGCCCAGCGACGAATAGAAGACGCGCCCTTGCCCCCACCTCTTTTTCCACACCACCGGCATCACGACGCCGTCCACCCATGCGCAGTATTGGCCGCTAAAGGTTGTGGTGGCCAACACCTGATTCGATGGGTCTACATGCATGTAGTACTGCTCCGAATGCATGTTGAAGTCGTCCAAGTCGGCCATGATGGGGTCGTTGCGGTCGGTGATGTTGACGCGATAGTCGATAATGTTGCCGGGGTGCGCCACCCACTGGCCACCCACCATGAACTGGTAGTTGGTGTTGTTGCGAAACGCATCCGCCATGCCGCCGTGCCAACCCGCAAAGCCCACGCCACTTTCGATGGCGTCAAGCAGCCCCTTTTCCTGTTCAGGGGTAATCGTGCTCATGGTGTACACCTGCGAGATCAGGTCATAGCTGCGCATTGCTTCCGTATCCAGATAGGCATCCAGCGTGTCGCTGACGGTGACGTCAAAGTCCGCCGCCTTCAACAGCGGTGCAAACAACTGGACGCACTGCTGCGGCTCGTGCCCTTCCCAACCACCCCAGACCATCAATGCTTTTTTCACGATTTTTTCCTTTGCCTACAAATAATGTTTGGAAAGAGTTTCGGGAAGTGTCCCAAAAGTCTTCATGGCAGATTTATTCGCGGCCAAATTGCAGATAGCGGCCGGGCGTGGCGCCCGCCACCACTTCGCCGTCAGTAATGATAGGCTGGCCATTGACCAATACGTGCTCCATGCCTTGCGCCAGCCGCAGCGGATGGTCGTAGGTGGCGCGGTCGTTGATCGTATCGGGGTTGAAAATGGCCAGATCAGCATAATAGTTGGGACGAATCGCCCCTCGCCCCCGCAGCTTAAAGCGCGCCGCAGGAAAACCACTCATTTTGTAAACGGCATCTTCCAACGAAAACAGCCGCTTGCGCCGGCTGTAGTAACCCAGCAAGCGCGCGCCGGAGCCGAACTGGCGGGGGTGGATGACGCCATCGGCAAAATAAATGCCGTCACTGCCCAGCATAAAGCAGGGATGCTCCAGAAAAGCCGCTTCCAATCCATCCTCCTGGCGGTGAAAGACCAGCAGCACAGCCATGCCTTCCTCCAGCAGCAGATCGCAAAGCGCATCGGCCGCTCGCCTGCCCGTGGCCGCCACATAATCGGCCAGGCTGTCGCCGTGATAACGGCTGTTGTGGCGGCTGGCTACCCAGGCAATGGTGATATCTTCCAACTTCATGCGCTCCAACTTGCGTTGAAAGCGGTCGCGCAGAACAGGGTCGGCCAACTTGCCATACGCAGCCATTACGCCGTCCGCCCAAAATTCAAGCGGCAGCAAATACTGCAGCATCGTCGAAGAAGACATGTACGGGTAGACATCAAACGAGAAATCCACCTCGTTGATTGCCACCAGGTCAATGTAGTCGATCAGCGCCTCAGCCTCGGCCTCACTTTCGCCCTTGAGATGCGAGATGTGAACGGGCGCACCCGCGCGGCGGCCAATCTCCACCGCCTCGCGCATACCCTCCAGTGTGCCGCGCGCGTACCGTACATGTGTGACATAGACGCCCTGCTGTGCCCGCATCCCACGCGCTGCCGCCACCAATTCGTCGGTAGTGGCAAAACATTGGTCTACATAATCCAGGCCAGTGGAGAGGCCAGCCGCACCGTCAGCCATTCCTTGCGCAACGAGGCCTTGAATGTCGGCCAACTGATAGTCATTGGGATGGCGTTCGCCAAAGCCCAAGGCCAGTGTGCGCACATTGGCATAGGGCACAAAGGTGGCTACGTTCTGGGCCGTGTGCCCATGGAGCAGCGCCATGTACTCGCCCACTGTTTCCCAACCTGCATACTGCTCAAACCGCAGACCATCAAGCGCCCGCAAATACTGAATCCAGGCGGGGGCAGTGTGGCGCGACAGCGGCGCATAGGAAATGCCATCCAGCATCAGAAACTCTGTGGTAAAGCCCTGCGCCGTTTTGGAAACAAGGTGAGGCGTCGCCAGCAGCACTGCATCGGAGTGGGTGTGCACATCAATAAAGCCTGGGGCGACGACAAGGTCAGTGGCATCAATGCTGGTGGGGGCTTCTGCGTCGGCAAGATTGCCGATGGCGGCAATCCGATCGCCAAGCACCCCAATATCCGCCTGGTAGCGCGGGGTCTTCTGTCCATCAATGATGGCACCGTTGCGGATGATGAGGTCAAACATACTGTAATTGTACACCAAACCTTGGCGCAGTACGTTATAATCGAGTATAGGTAATGGGCGTGGTGATGACTTCCGGGAAGTTCATATCAATTGAGGAGCTATATGCGCGAAGTGATTTTTACCGAAAAGGGCGTGCAGCCTGTTGCCCCCTATTCGCAGGGTATTATTGCCACAGGACGCAGCATTTATGTCTCCGGGCAGGGCAGCTTCGATCCTGTCAGCGGGCGCTTTGAACCGGGGGACATCCAAGCCCAGGCCCAGCGTACATTTCACAACGTTCAGGTTATTCTGGAAGCTGCCGGCGCCGGTTGGCGGGATGTCGTCAAGGTGAACATTTATCTGGCCCGTATTCTCGATTTTGCCGAGATGAACGCGGTTTATCGCCAGTTTGTCGTGGAGCCGTATCCTGCCCGGACAACCGTGCAAGCAGGGCTGAACGGCAGTATGCTGATTGAGGTGGACTGCATCGCAGTGGCTCCGGAGTAGCTGCGTATCCTTGACGCAAGAATCACCTGTGGTTAACGCAATGTTTATACACAGCGTGTATTTTGGTCAAGCATAATAAAAGGGACTGCCAGTCTGACGGCTGGCAGTCCCTTAGCAGCATACGGTCGTGACTTTTTCTCACAAACCTGGTTCCGCCCAAGCTCCGTTTCAGGGGTTTGCCACTGAGATTGCCTCGCTCAGTTCGCGTACAGTGGCGTCAGGTACATCCTGGCCTAGAATCCAAGCGTAGGTGAATATCTGCTGGCTGGGATGGGTTACTGGCGGCTGCAGGATTTCCAAGTAGCTGCGCAGCACATCCGGCAGCGCACCATTGTCGTCGGTCAGCACCAGCATGCCATGTTTGCCCATGTGGGATAGCACGCCACTGGGTGCAAGCACCCGCCAGTCGGCAGGGCTGGCCAGCAGCAAGTTGTGTCCCGGTTCCGCGTAGCCCCAGCCGACATTGCGTATATATTTGCCGAACCACCAGCCATACACGCGACCTACATCTTTATAACCGGCCCAACGCACCGCCATCTCCTGCGGCGTCTTACCGGGGATGCGCTGAACATGGCCATAGCGTGTCAACTCCGCCATCAGCTCCGGCCCCACGACATCCGACGGGGCAAAGACATAGATATAGGGGTAGTTGGGGGTGCGCCGTTCTAGGATGCGGCGCGTCTCCGGCGGAATAGCGCCGTTGCTGACAAAGGCAAAGGCCTGCCCCATGTGCGCATTCCAGTTTGACCCGCCATACATGTATTCGAGCGCCTCAGTAGCGGCAATAAGGACAGAGTCGGCGTGGTTGCCTTCCATCGTCGCCAAAAATTCGTCCAACACTTCGGTGAAGGCGATAGCATTATCAGCATAGAGCACGCGCGTTTTAAGCCCCATGTCCTCCACTTCGGCGTTGACATTGGGCGCAATGGCCCCCACCAGATAGACTTGCACATTGCCGTCCATCATGACGCCTTCCGGCCCCAGCCGCTCCAGCTCGTCCTTTGTCTCTTTGGGCAGCTTTGTGCCGCCGTCCGTGACAAACAACATGGGCGCATTGACGGGGAAATGCTGCAGCCGCGTGGTTGCCAGCGCTACGGCCGGATCGTCATCGCGCACAAGCACCACCGCACCCGGACGGTCTTTGTCCTGCGCCGCTGCGTAGATGGTTTGCGCATAGGCAACTGCCGTGCGTAAATAGTTTTCGCCGGATAGACGCGCCGTCGTGCCGGTCAGTTGCAGCATATCCGCATTTTGCGCAGCGCTCGCCTGCAGCGGCTCCCCCTGTGGCTCCCAGGTCAGCCGGTTGCCGATCAGGCCAAGCAGCGCTACCAGCAGCGTTGCAGTGAGTGTAACCAGTGGTCGAAACATTTACATCCCTCCCATTTTGCGACCGGTGCGCACCATCCAATAGTTGGGGATGAGTGCTGTAAAGAAGCCGCAGACTGCCGCAAACCACAGGGGCGTCACCCACAGCCACAGATCTTCCTTTGTCATCAACTCTTCCCAGTTCATCGTCCAGTAGGCAAAGGCAAACATGCCGATAGATGCTGCGACCATCGAGTAGATGACGACAGGTGCAGCCATGCGCACTCCGTGCCCATAGCCCTTGCCGTGCATTTCCGCCAACATTGGTCCCATGAAAAAGAAGATGCTGATAATAATGGCGGGAATGACCATGAGCACCCACATGAACGCACCCATCGGCGCGCCCAGCCACTGCCACCACGTGTACGACACGCCGGTGCCGACAGGCAAGCCAAAGAATTCCCACAAGTACATTGCCGCAATCATAAGCGCCATACCGATGCCCATCCCCATAATGGTGGCTGCTACAGTCTGTGACCACAGCGGGCGCACATAGCTGTTTCTTTGCTCAGCTCTCGCCACTGGGCGGCCTTGATAGGCCCAGAAGAAGGCCAGGATGCCCAGCGGCCCCAGCACCAACATGGCCAACGGCCAGTAGAGGCGTGGATAGAAACCACTGTCCGGCAAGCGGCGCGGCATGGCAAAGAGCGCCCAGATAAAGCCGGCCAGCCCCACAAAAAACCACATCCAACCGGCGGCGGCTGTACCGCTCACCCCTGTCGCCTCGTTGCGATACGAGTGGGTTTCCAACGCCAGATCAGCGCGCGCCTGCGCGCCATAGCTGACACTCTGCGGCCCGCCCACCACGCGCACGTTGACAAAGGGGCCATCCGATGGAATGGCAAAGTAGTCCGGCCCCAAACGCCACAGATACTGGTCAGTTAGCTCGTCCAGGTCATCACGCGGTGTATAGAGCAGCGGCCCAAAATTGCCTGAGTACGCCATCGGCAGCCCGGCGGCGGCAAAGGCCGGATCGTCAGGATTGGCCAGTGTAAAGTCGAAGTAGCCGTCCACCTGGGTGCGCTCGTCAATCCCCCAGCCGAAATCTCCCCAGCGGCTGCGAGCCCACAGCAAGGCATGCTGATAGATGTTATCGCTGGCGACGCGTTCCACCTGGCCATAGGCGGCCAGTGCAGCCAGTTGATCGTTGGAGATCAGGCGCGCCGGCGCTGCCACCAACAGCAGTCGTGTTTGTGACTGCTCCAAGACATCCACCACCTGTGCCAGCGGCACGACGGGCACGCGGAAGTAGGCCGCGGCATACGCGGCCGGCAGCGCGTAAGCGGGTTCCTCGGTCGCGATCACGACGGCGACATTGGCTTGCGCGGCAATCCGGCGCAGTTGATCCGGATTGAGGGCGCTGTCGCCGCCGCCGTAAACAAGCGTTTGCCCTTGCGCGGCGGCAACAGGGGCGGCGACTGCGGCGGCCACCGGATCGGCGGCTACCCCCATTGTTTCACCGCCCAGGATGGTGGCCAGGGCTGCTCCGGCCTGTTCCGGTGTGTCCGCCGGGATACGCTGCACATTTTTCATGGTATAGCCGATGCGTGACTGTTGATCCGCACCGTGGCCGTAATCCAGCGCCAGATACCAGATGTAAACTGTGGCCTGGATTAGAATGGCTGCCGTCACCACCGTAATCACCCAGGCCAATACACGGTTGAGTGTAATTTTGTCGCTGTGCTGTGTCGCTGCAGGCGCGCGTTCCCCTTGGCGGGTGACTGCCCGGTCGCTCCAATAGCCACGATACGGCATAGCCAGCTTCTCCAGCGCCGCTTTGTCAGCGTTATCGTCCACAAGCACTCCGTCCACAAGCACTTCGGTGTCGGCATAGGTGGTCAACGGCGCGACAGGGTGCAGGCCAATAAAGCCGCCGATCAACGCGCCCAGGCTGCCGCCAAAGGTGGCTAGCAGCGCCGTAACCGCGCCGACCGGCGCCGCAAACAGCGGTTCGAGCCGGGGCAAGCCTAGTTGACCTGCTTCGGCCAGCCCGCCGATGACACCAAATAAAGCGCCGCCGATCAGTGCTCCAATGATGATTGCCCAGACAGTCATACGTGGTAAAATCCGTGCACCTGCCGGCAGGCGCGCACGATAGCCTTGCGCCTGCGCCTCCTCGACAAAATGCGCGGCGGCTTTGGTAGAGGGAAAATTTAGTTTTTGCACGTTGCTCCTCCCAACAGTGGTTGAAACTTGTACTTAATAGATAAACAGCAGGAAGCGAGTCGTGCAATAGCCTCAGCTTTACCTGGAAGTTATAGAGCTGGGTACAATTTTGGACATTGGATGATTTTGCGCAGTGCAGACAATTTTCTTGTCGGAAGGTGCAGCGATTGAACATAGAAAAGCTCAAAGCATTTTTGAAAACAGCCGGCTTTGCTGCCGTACTTGCTTATGGCAGTATTGTTTTTCTGCTCTGGCTTCTACAGTGGTGGGTGAGCGAAGCTGTTCCAGCGATGGGGCTGGTCAAGTCACTTCTGCAATTGCTTTTGCTCCCGTCTCTTATTCTCTTGCCGATCTTTTTGCTAATGCGCCGGTGGCGGATGGCATTCGTTTTGGTTCCTGCTGTCGTGGCCTTTCTATTTTCCTATGGCCCTTTCCTGCTGCCGCGCACGCAAACGCCACCACAAGAGCGACCAGTTCTGCATATGATGAGTTTTAACCTACAGGCGCCTGATCAACAGGCGGCTCTTGCCCTGGGTGACATTATCCGTTCGGTGGACGCGGATGTCGTGGCTGTCCAAGAATTGAGCGCAGAAGCCGCCGCTGCCCTTGCGGATGCGCTGCAAAGCACTTATCCCTATCAAGCGCTGCATCCCCAGCCCGACCATGCGGGGCAAGGGGTGTTTAGCCGCTATCCGATTGTGAGTGACGACTACTGGCGCTATACGGAACTGTCGGGGGCGTTGGGCCATCAGCGTATCGAGTTTGAGTTCGGTGGCTCCCGGATTATTTTATATAACTCCCACATCGTGCCTCCAATTACGATGGCGCCTGAATTCAACACGGTTGCACATAGTAAGGCGCTGCAGGATTTGCTGCAGCGTGTTGAACAAGATTCAGGGAAGATCCTTATGGCGGGCGATTTTAATATGACGGACCAATTTCATGGTTACCGTGCTATAACTGCTCGTTTTACAGACGTCTATCGTGCAGTTGGCGATATCGGTTTTGGGTTTACCTATCCGCACAAGGGTATTAGGCCCCTGCCTGCTCTGCTGCGTCTGGATTACATTTTCTATGACAAGTCGTTTGTAGGGGTTTCTGCCGATGTCTGGCGCGATTCCGGCCCCTCAGATCATGCACCGCTTGTCGCCCGCTTGACGCTGATGCGCTAGCTGCTACCGGCTAAGGCCGGATTGACTGCGGCACTCCAGCGGCGTCCAGCTCTTCATCTGTGAACTGCGCCTGCGGTCCGGCAATAACCACCCAGCCGGAGGTCGTTGTCACGCGACCTTGATTGCCCGGCTGGACAACCAAGGTGGCAGGGGGCGCATCATTTATCGTCTGGTCTTGGTTCTGCAGATAGAGCGTGTTGTCTCCCCCCAGATTATCCACCCCTGTCGGTGCAATTGTCACGCGTGCCCAGTTGTCCTGTACAGCTTCAATAGTAACTGTGTAGTCGGGTACGTTGCCTTCGCGCACAAAATACTGTTTGACTACATTCTTGATTTGTTCTTCTTCAGTAGGGCGCGCCTCAGCTTGTGTCCCGCAGCCGGCGAGGAACAGCGCCAGCGCAGCAAGCACCATTAGAATTGTGGTGCTCAATGTAAATTTATTTGCTGGTTTATCGTTCAAAAGTGCCTTCCTTTCTTTCATTACTACTCCTCCATTCACTACCAGCGCGCTTTGTGGGAGGGGGGCATATGTGAGGGATTATCTGGCTGAATCTAGAGTTAGAGTAAAATCGTTTGTGCGCCTGATCAAGCTATCGCGGCCCAGAAAGGTGGCACATTTTGAGGCATGATTTTGTTGGATGTTTCTTTTACCGCTTATCTCTTTCACCTATGCTAAAGTAATATTGCACGCTTGTTCCCAATCAAGTTGCGGCAGCAGCGTCGCTGTCGCTACATCTATGCCGATAGAAGGAGCAATCATATGACAACTCCGCAGACCCCTATTCCCCAGACAATGGGCCAGCAGTTTGGACGTCGATCGTGGGCCGAGCCTTGGAAGATCAAAATGGTGGAGCCAATCAAGATGATCGACCGCACCGCCCGCCAAACTGCGCTCGACGACGCCGGCTACAACACCTTTCTGCTGCGCTCGGAAGATGTCTATATCGACCTGCTGACTGACAGCGGCACCAATGCCATGAGCGATCGCCAGTGGGCGGGCATGATGTTAGGCGACGAAGCCTATGCCGGCAGCCGCAATTTTTATCATCTGGAAGATGCTGTGCGCACCTACTATGGCTATCAGTATCTGGTGCCCACGCACCAGGGCCGTGGGGCGGAGCATCTAATCTCGCAGGCGCTGATCAAGCCGGGCGATGTGGTGCCAGGCAACATGTATTTCACGACCACACGCCTGCACCAGGAACTGGCCGGCGCCACCTTTGTCGATGTCATTATTGACGAAGCGCATGATTCGCAGAGCCTGCATCCATTCAAGGGCAATATCGATTTAGGCAAGCTGGAGAAACTGATTCAGCGGGTGGGCGCCGGCAAGATTCCCTACGTTTCGCTGGCGGGCACGGTCAACATGGCGGGGGGGCAGCCGGTCAGTATGGCCAATGTGCGCGAACTGCGTGCCTTGTGTGACCGTCACGGAATCCGGCTTTATCTGGACGCCACCCGTATGGCCGAGAATGCCTATTTTATTCAAGAGCGCGAGGAAGGCTATCAAACCACACCAATCGCCGTGATCTTGAAGGAGTTCTGCTCGCACACCGATGGGGCGTGGATGAGCGCCAAGAAGGATAACCTGGTCAACATCGGCGGCTGGCTGGCCATGAACCACACCGATCTGTATGAAAAGGCCGCCAATTTGGTGGTGATCTATGAGGGGCTGCACACCTATGGCGGCATGGCGGGCCGTGACATGGAAGCCGTCGCAATCGGCATCGAGGAAGCAGTGCAGGACGACCACATGCGGGCGCGCATCGGCCAGGTCCGCTATTTGGGCGAACTGCTGAGTGACTGGAACATTCCCATTGTACAGCCGGTAGGTGGGCACGCTATTTTCCTGGATGCCAAACGTATTTATGAACATGTGCCGCAGGCGGCGTTTCCGGCCCAAATGCTGGCGGCGCAGCTCTATCTTGACTCCGGCATCCGCGCCATGGAGCGCGGCGTAGTCAGCGCCGGGCGCGATCCGGATACCGGCGACCACCGCTATCCTAAGCTGGAACTGGTGCGCCTCACGATCCCGCGCCGTGTCTACACCCAGGCGCATATGGATGTCGTTGCCGAGTCCGTTAAGGCTGTCTATGACCAACGCCACAGCGTCAAGGGGTTGAAAATGGTCTACGAACCTGCCTACCTGCGCTTCTTCCAAGCTCGCTTCGCACCGCTGTAGACACGCCGGGCAGTCGCTGCGTGCGCCCTTATCCCCGGAACGTATTTCTCGTTCCGGGGATTTTGTTGCTTTGGCCCTGTATATCTGCCCACCTGGTGAAGAGAACAGCTTCGTAACCAAAATCGGGCAATTTGAAAACTCGCTGCAACTTTACAGCAAATTTGCGCGACAATAGAGGCAGAGCCGGTAAGGCCCCAGGCGGATGGTGTTCATTGTTTGCCTGCGGTTCTGTGAAAACTGGAGCTGCTTATGAGCCAACCTACTCTTTTAAGCCGTTCGCTGCACCACGGGTATGTACAGTGTACTGCTTGCGAACACTGGTGCGCGATTGCGCCCGGTGAGGCGGGGAAATGTGGCGTGCGCCGCAATTTGCATGGCAGTTTGCAGTTGATGGTGTATGGGCTGGCGATGGCGGCGCATGTGGACCCGGTGGAAAAAAAGCCCCTGCATCATTTTCTGCCCGGCAGTGAAATTCTTTCGATCGGTACGGTGGGCTGTAACCTGACCTGTGGCTGGTGCCAAAACTGGGAGATGTCGCAGTGGAAGACCTTTGACCCTGCCACCGATTGTATCGGCCAGGAGTGGCCACCTGAGGCCATCGTCGCCACCGCCTGCCGCGACGTCATCCCGTCGATTGCTTTTACCTACAACGAACCGGCCATCTACTTCGAGTACGCATATGACACGGCCCAACTGGCCGCCTGCCAGGGGCTGCACTGTGTCTTTGTGTCGAGCGGTTTTGAGACTTTGCAGGCCATTGACCGGCTGGCCCCCTACCTGAGCGCCGCTAATATCGATCTCAAGGCTTATTCGCCCTCTACCTATCGACGCTATTGTGGCGCTCGCCTGGAACCTGTCTTGCGCAATATCCGCCACCTGGTGCACGAGACGGGTGTGTGGACGGAAGTTACCACGCTGGTGATTCCCGGCCTCAACGACAGCGAAGCGGAGCTACGCGCCATTGCCGAATTTTTGGCCGGTGTAAGCGTCGACATCCCCTGGCACGTCTCAGCCTTTACACCTCATTATCGGATGCACGATCGGCCGCCTACGCCGGCCACGACGCTGCGCCGCGCCTGGGAGATTGGGCGAGCGGCAGGGCTGCGCTATGTGTATGCAGGCAATATCGGGGGCAGTCACGAGTTGACCGGCTGCAGCGACACACGCTGCCCCCAATGTGGAACGGTTTTGATCGAGCGCACGGGCTATCACATCCGCCAATGCTGGCTGGAGCGCGGCCAATGCCATGCGTGTGGCGCAATTTTAGCGGGGAGATGGACATGATACTGTTAGATGCTATAGTGCGTCCGCCGGCAGTGGCGGGCCGCTTCTATCCAGCCAAGGCTGATGCGTTGGCAGCGACAGTGCAACGGCTGCTGGCGCAGGTCAAACCGAGCAAGCCGGCGCAAGTGCGGGCATTGATCGTCCCCCACGCCGGCTATGCGTGCAGCGGCGAAGTGGCGGCGGCGGCCTATGCGGCGCTGTCCAGCCTGCCGGACGCGTCCCAACGCACTGTTTATTTGCTTGGTCCGGCACATTGGAAACCGGTGCACGGAGTCGGCTTGACAAGCGCAGCCGGTATGGCCACGCCGCTGGGCGTGGTGGAGGTGGATCGTGAGCGGGTGGCTCATCTGGCCGCGCTGGGCGGCCAGTATCGCGTGGATGATGCCGCCCATGCGCCTGAGCACGGGTTGGAGGTGCAGTTGCCCTTTCTGCAGCAGACGTTGGCCGGCGCGCGTATTGCACCCATGCTGTTTGACGATGGCGCAGATCCGCAAGTTGTGGCGACGGATCTGCAGCCCCTGCTTGTTCAGCATCCGCAGGATTTAGTCATCGTCAGTTCCGATCTGAGCCATTATCATCCGTATCAGGACGCCATTATTTCGGATCATGCCCTGCTCAAAGCTTTGGCAACCGGGAATATGCAGGCGGTCAATGCCGGTGAAGCGTGCGGCCTGCTGCCCATTCTGTGCTTGATGCACCTTGCCGAGCGGTTGGGCTGGAAGCCAAATCTGCTTGCTTATGCCAATTCAGGCGACACCTGCGGCTCGCAGCGTGAGGTAGTGGGTTATGGGGCTGTGGCGTATACGGAATAATCTGCATTTTCCATCTGCGCCGCCTCCCAACCTAACATTGCCTTTTTGCGTGTCGATCCCCAGCGGTAGTCTTTGATCACACCGCTCTTACGAATGACACGGTGGCAGGGAATCAGGTAGGCGATGGCGTTAGCCCCCACTGCCCCACCGACGGCGCGTGCGGCGCTCGGCCGGCCAAGACATTGCGCGATATCCGCATAGCTGCATACGCTGCCGGGCGGTACGCGCAGCAAAGCCTCCCACACCTTAACCTGAAAATTGGTGCCTGCCAGCAGCAGGCGCAGCGGCGCGGTGCTGGTTGACGCTAAAGATGCCGGCGAGTGCGTCGCGCTTGGTGCAAAAATGCGGTCAATGACGAGGGCCGTTGCCTGCGGGTTTTCCACCAGATGCGCAGCCGGCCAGCGTTCATGCAGCGCAGCAACCTCGCCTGCATGGCCGGCTTCGCTGTTAAACGTAAGCCCACACACGCCGCGTTCGGTGATGGCAAGCAGGCACTCTCCAAAGGGCGTCACATGAAAACCGTAGGTAATGGTCAGCCCACTTCCGCCCAGCTTGAATTCGCCCGGTGTCATGGCCTCCACAGTGACGAACAAGTCGTGCAGGCGGCCCGGGCCGGAAAGCCCGCTTGCGTAAGCGGCGTCAAGCGTCGAGTGCGAGGCCGCCAGCAGTTCTTTGGCATGTTCGACCGTGAGAAATTGTACAAAGCGTTTGGGACTGATGCCCGCCCAGCGTTTGAACAGCCGCTGCAGGTGGTAAGGGCTGATCGCCAATTGGGTGGCCAGGTCATCCAGCGCCGGCTGGTCGCAATAATTGGCTTCCAAATAGCGAATGGCGGCGGCAATTAACTGGTAGTCGTTGTTCATCGTTTGTGTACTCCATCGGCAAAACGTTCGGGAAGTGGCCCTGTTTTCTGCCCCCCATTGTCGCGCTGCGGAGCTGCTGTGGCGACCCGTTTCTTGTGCACTATGGCTGGGGGGAGAGCCGGCCACCGAATTGCACCCACGCCAGGCCATAGACAGCCATGACCAGCGCGGCGTAAATCGGCAGCATCCAGGCAAAGGTGGCTGCCAGCGCCTGGGCCATTAACCCCAAAAGCCCGGTGGCGCCAACCACAAACAAGGCGGACGCATAAGCAGTGGTCGCCTCTGCACCGGCGGATTCGACAGCGACCAGCAGCACGCCCACCGCCAGCAGAACTTCAGCGGCGACCATGGCGTTTGCCGCGAATGCGTCTTGCTCCAGCAGCCTGCCAATCGCCGCGGCTGCGGCTGCGAGCAGCGCCATCCATGCCATGGCGACGCCAAACCGCCCGACACTTTGCACCGGCAGACTCACCACGCGCACAGTGGCAAGGAGCGCAAAGGCCAGACCAGCCAGCGCAGCAGCGCCGGTCAGGTACGTGGCTGCTGTATCTCCTGGGCGAACATACAAGAAGATAGCATAGGCGATCCACAGCAGCCCACCAACAATTGCCGCTGCCTGCGCCGGTCCCCGGTTGTTCATTGTCTTCTCTTCTCTTCGCCTGCTCTATACATGATCTGCCCACTCCCACCAGACAAGAGTGGCGAAAACGCCTATTGCGCCGGTAAGCAGAACCAATAGATAACTGGCGGGGCCTAGCTGTGCGCCTTCCGGCCCGGCCATGCCGGCGCTCAGGGCAGGAATGGACCAGGGGAAGTATTCGCCCCAGCCGGCAGCGGCAACAATCTGAGCCAGCACCACAAAGAGAAGAGCCGCTCCCATAGGGGCAAGATAGCCGCGACCAATGCCGGCAAAAAAGGCAATCGGCGTGACGACGACAATCGTGAGCAGAGCCGCCGTCGCCAGCACCAGTGTGCCTTGCTGGATGATTCCCGGTGCCGCAGGCGGCAGACCGACAGCGACGCCTACGACAAGGCCAAGCAGGTAGACAACCAGCGCCAGCAGGAGCGCCCAGAGCGCCACCACGATAAATTTGGCTAATACGATGCTGCTGCGCGCAGTGGGCAGCGCCAAGAGATCCTTGAGCGTATGGTCCGAATATTCGCGGCCAAAGACCCAACTAGCAATCAGGCTGAAAAGCAAGATGCCGCCGATTGCCACCGCCTGCGCCAGCAGATCAAGATAGGTGGGCCAATCCGCTGCACCGCCGATAATCTGCGCTTTGGTGCTGATCATCCCCATGCGGCGGGCGAGCGCCGGGTCTTTCAAGATGATCATAAAAAAGCCACCCGCCAGTGGGGCCAGCGCAAAGCCCAACACCGTCAGCAGCGGCATTTTGGAGCGACGCACCTTGCGTAGTTCGGCCCAGATGGCTTGACCCAGATTGCTCATCGCTCGTTCTCTCCATCCAGGCCTACCAGACGCAAGAAATAGTGTTCCAAATCTTCCTGTTCGACCGCCAGCAGCGTGGGTGGCTGTCCACCGTGCACCAGAAGTCTAGCCAGTTCATCTGGGTGTTCGACCGCGGCAGCATCCGTCACTTCCATCTCCCCATCTCGGAGCACAGCCGGGTAGCCGCCGCCGGCCAACAGGAGGCGGCCCGCCTCGTTGTCGCGCGTGCGGATGCGCAGACGCTGCCGGCGGTTGCGCTCCAGCTCAGCCATATTCAATTCTTGGATCAGCCGCCCGTTATGGATAAAGCCGATGCGGTGGGCAAGACGCGAGACTTCCCCCAAAATGTGGCTGGACAAAAAAACAGTGACGCCCTGCTCACGCGCCAGTTTCAACAGAAAGTGGCGAATCTCGACAATGCCGGCGGGATCCAGCCCGTTGGCCGGTTCATCCAGGATCAGGAGCTGCGGGCTGTGCAGCAGCGCCTTGGCCAATCCCAGCCGCTGCAGATTGCCCAGCGAAAGTGTGCCCGCCTTGCGGCCGGCATAGGAAGAGAGGGCCAACCGTTCGATGATGTCCGTCACTGCCTGTGCTGGTGTGCCTGGGCGCAGGCGACGAAGCACTTCCAAGTTTTCGCGCACACTGAGTTCGGGGTAAGCATGCGGCGTTTCCACCAGATAGCCGACCGACTGCCACGGCTTGCGGCTGCCCCAGCGGATCGGCTGCCCCAGCACGCGCACCGCGCCTGCGGTTGGCTTGATCATACCCAGCAGCATACGGATCGTTGTCGTCTTTCCAGCCCCATTGAGGCCGAGAAAGGCATAAATTTCCCCGCGCGCCACGCGCAGCGAAACGTCATCTACGGCGGCTACATTTCCATACTGTTTTGCCAGATTTGTGGTTTCAATGGCTACAGCAGTGTCCATTTCCTCTCCCGCAGCGTACCGGTTCAAACAAGATTGCTATCATAGCAGAAAATGCAAGCGTTTACGAGACAGGATCGCTTTATGAAAACGGCCCCGGAATCGTTGCGATTCCGAGGCCGTTGTGTGTTCTCTTGCTTTGTATCAGTCGGACAAGCCCAAATCATCGCCTGCCACGCGTGTGCTCTTGGGGCGCGGCTGGTGGTAGTCCACGTTGGTCACAATCTGGTCGACCAGGTCGCGGGTGTTAGTGATGTTCAGCATGTCATAGAAGAAGGCAAACTTTTCTTCCAAAGCGCAGTAGAGTGCTTCTTTGGCCTCGCCGCTCAGTCCCCACATCTCAGGCTTGAACGGTCCAAGCGCCTTCTTGCGCGACTTGTAATAGAACTGCGCGTCGGTCATGTTCGGCTTGCGCTCGTCGGCCGCGGCGACATCCAGGAACTTGTGCACCTGCTCGCTCAGCTTAGCCGGGAAGGCGGCATGATCCATAAACAGGTTCATAAAGCCGGTCGCCAGATGAATCTCCAGCGTCTCGACTTCCGGGAACTTGTTGAAGAAGTCTTCGGGCAGCGTGGACGCACCATGCTGCACTGCGCCGCCGGCGCCATACTCGCGCGCACGCTCGCCCAGCACCTTGAGTGTATCGAAATCGACGGCCACCTTGGCGATGGTGCCATCGGGCAGGACAATGCCGCCGTGACTGGTGCCCGTCTGCACCGAAACCTTGCTCAGGCCGGCATAGTCGCCGCGTGCCTTGAGCGCCGTCTCGTAGCCCTGCATATAGGCGTCCAACTCTTCCGGCGTCGAGTTTTTCTCACCCACTTCGCCGATTTCACCGCCCAGGCTGATGGTGACGCCTGCCGGTTCTAGTTCGCGGATGTACTGGGTGATCTCAGCGGATCGCTCGTAGTTGTGCTTCTGCTGTTCGGCCAGCGTCTCCGGTTCGAGCGTCACCAGCGTCGAGGTGTCGATGTCAATGTTCCAGAAACCGGCCGGAACCGCTTCCTTGATCAGATCCTTGACTTCTTTGATGGCGCCTTCCGGGTCGGTCTTGTATTTAGCAGCCTTCACCTGGAAGTGATCGCCTTGGATAAACAGCGGATGGAAATAGCCTTCCTTGATAGCGGCGGCAATAACCATTGCACTGTATTCGGCAGGCGGCAGATCGCAGTAGCTCATTTCGCTGCGGGCGATCTCAAAGAGCAGAGCGCCGGCATTGGTGCGCTTGGCTGCGCGCAGGGCCGCGCGCACGGTGTCATAGGCCGTGAAGCGGATGTTCATGGCTGGAACGGTGCGATTCTCCCATAGTCCCTTAGCGCGGCCAATATAGAATTCGTGAATGCTGGCCGGGCGTGCGCCGAGTGACTGGCCAATCTCCCAGATCAGCCAGCGCGCAAACGCCTTGACCGGCTCCGTGCCGAAGGTGGCGCTGCGCGCCAACTCGTCGATCAGACCGTCCTGCAGCTTCTGCAGGTCAATCACTTCGACCTTGTCGCCGGAGACCTTGACGGCATCCTTGAGGCTCTGGCGCAGTTCATAGGTTGACTCAAAAATCATTTTTGTTTTCCTTTCCTGGTATCAGGAGAAAGACGATTCTGAAAAGCTGCCCACCGCAACACGCACTGTATTTTCTATTTTGGCTTTGCATCTGCGTGTCTGGGCGGGCAGCTCTTTTTTAGTAAAGGAACATGGGCTTGCCCAGAACGTGGCGCACTTTCGGGCGGTACTCATTGACGTCGTACAACTCACTCACGTCTACGCGCTTAAGGCCGCTGGTAACGGTGCTCATAGGAATGTGCGTGTAGGTGCCATCGCGCAGCGCCACCATACGTCCGCTGACGCCGCTGGCGATCAGTGACACGGCCAGGTTGGCATAGTTAACGCCGACCATCAGATCCAAGGCGTCGGGTGCGCCGGAGCGCATCAGGTAGGAGACCTGCTGATAAATAATGTCTTCGCCGGTCAGCTTCTTGAGCGCCTCGCCCAGCAGTTGGCCGATGCCGCCCAGTTTTTTGTGGCCATAGGCATCGGCTTCGCCATACTCCACGACCTGCCCACCGAGGAAGTGTGCGCCTTCACTGATCGTCACCATGGCGTAATTGGAAGGGTTAGTTTTTTTGTCCTTCAGCACGAGGCTGGCCAGCTTTTCGACATCAAAGGGCACTTCCGAAATCAGCGCACGGTCTACGCTGGCCAGGTACGAACTGATCAAGCTGGTTTCACCGCTGTTGCGGCCAAACAACTCCACTACGGCAATGCGCTCATGCGAGCCGGTGCTGGTGCGCAGTTGGTGGATAAACTGTACGCTGCGGGTCACGGCCGTGCCGAAGCCGATACAATAGTCGGTGCCATAGACGTCGTTGTCCATCGTCTTGGGGATGGCCACCACGGGGAAACCTTCACTGTGCAGGCGCTCGCCAAAGCTGAGCGTGTCATCGCCGCCAATGGGAATCAAGCGGTCGATGCCAAGAAATTCCAGGTTCTTGAGCACATGCGGCGTAAAGTCGCGCAGGCTCTTGTCGGCGGCGTCGATGGCGGCATTTTCGGGGTTAAGCAAAAAATTGGGGATGTCGTTGGGTCTTACTTTGGCGGGATTGGTGCGGCTGGTGTGCAGAAAGGTGCCGCCTGTGCGGTCGATCGTGCGCACGCGGTTCTTGTCCAGCCGTAGATAGGAATCTTCATACGTGCTGGGGTCTTCAGGGTTGAGGTGCAGCAAACCGCCCCACCCACGCCGCAGACCAACAACCTCGTGCCCTTCATCAATGGCGCGGTCGACGACCGCCTTGATGCAGGGATTTAGGCCGGGGACATCGCCGCCACCCGTTAAAACACCGATTCTCATTGCGTGGACTCCTTTAAAATGACTTGGACCGGCAAATTGAAAATAAAATTTCGTTTGGGAGGGTGCGCCACCGTCCACGCACAACATGAACGTGACCGAAGGACAAGTCGTCACCGGCGCAGAAGCGCTTGTGACGAAAAGCTGGAGAGAAGCGGGGCGCACCAACCGCGCGTACAGTCATTATAACACTAAGTGTCTATAGGCAACTAACGGTAGTGTTGCAGCTTTCGGTGGAAGAGTTTGGAAAAAGAGATGACATCCTGTAGAACAGGTTTATGTGGAACCGAAGAACAGGAGGTCATCTCTGATGGGAAGTGTACGAGAAGAAGGGCGGCAAGTCAACGGCAAGGGCATACTGGCGGAAGCCATGGCAGCGGGTCAGGCGGCGCTGTTGGCAGCGGCGAGCGGGCATATCAACCAGCGGTTGAGTGAGGTGGCGACGGCGGTGGTGGGACGAGATTTCCATGTGCGCCGGGACAAGTGGGCGGGTGAAGGGGAGATAGATGGGCAGTGCCAACGCTGTCACACACGGGACAACTGGCGTTTCAGCCGTAACGGCTATCGCGCACGGAGCTTGCTGACGGTGCTGGGGCGCCGTCTATCGGGATCGCAAAGGGCGACGTCGTCCTCGGGTCGGACGCTTCAAGCGTCCTATCCTGGTGGCGCTGGGCATCTGGCCGCAAGCGGAGCGTTCGGTCATCCTGGACTGGATGGTGGCCGACAGTGAAGATGAGGGACAGTGGTCGCTCTTTCTGAGCCGTCTGGAAGAACAGGGCATT